>JAPLOC010000602.1 GCA_026692825.1 Planctomycetota bacterium
AGGCGAGCGGGGCGGCGTAAGCCCCCTGCTTTCCCCCGCGTCACCCCACCCTTCCCCCCACCCCGCGCATCGTCTACGTTCTCCATTCCGGTTCCATTCACCTTGGGGAGTTCTTTCAATGCGGCGTTGGAAACAGTGTCTGATCGTGGCGGTTGTCGCGTTGGCGTTCCCCTTGTCGGCCCACGCGAACGTGACCCTGCGAGCGATCATTGGCGATCACATGGTGCTTCAGGCCGACAAGGCGTTGCCCATCTGGGGCTGGGCCGAGCCGGGGGAAGAGGTGGTGGTGACCCTGGGGGAAGACACGTTAGCGACGAAGGCGAATGAAAAGGGAGAGTGGCGGGTCAAGCTGCCGGCGAGAAAGCCGAGCCGAAATCCGTTGCAGATGACCGTCGCCGGCCGCAACACGCTCAAGCTGACCGACATTCTGGTCGGCGAGGTCTGGCTCGGTTCGGGGCAATCGAACATGGCGTGGCCGGTCGATATTTCGACCAATTCGAAAGAAGAACTGGCCCAGGCGAAACTCCCCGAGATCCGCCTGTTCTTCACCCCGGTCGCCACTTCGGGAACCCCGGTCTCACGGATTGCCAGCCAGTGGATTGTGTGTAATCCCGATACCGCCCGCGGATTCTCGGCGGTGCTGTTCTTCTTCGGTCGCGAATTGCATCGCGAACTGAATTTGCCGGTCGGGTTGATCGCCACCTCTGTCGGTGGCACGCCGATCGAGCCGTGGATCGCCCCCGAGGGATTCGACATGATCCCCGAACTGGAAGCCGAGCGGAAGTTCTATCGCGACTCGCTCACGTCGTACGCGAAGGCCCGCGTTGATCATTTGACGGCGGTGCAAAAGTGGGTGTCGATCGCGACACCGCTCCACGAAGCGGGAAAAGAGTTCCCCGATCCCCCCGTCGCCCCCGGGCATCCGTTGAACGGCTTTGGCACTGCGACCGGCCTTTACAACGCGATGGTTCACCCGCTGGTTCCGTTCGCCATTCGCGGCGTGATCTGGTACCAGGGTGAGTCCAACCGGGGCCGGGGGATGCACTACCACAACCTGCAGCGCGGGTTGATTGGCGGGTGGCGAAAGATCTGGAATCAGGGGGACTTTCCGTTCCTGTTTGTCCAGCTCGCTCCGTACCGGTATGACGACAACGTGACGCTGCTCCCCGAGATCTGGGAGGCGCAAACCGCCGGCCTGAAACTTTCGAACACCGGAATGGCGGTGACGACCGATATCAGCACGATCAACGACATTCATCCCCCCAATAAGCTCGACGTGGGGAAACGGCTCGCGCTCTGGGCGCTCGCGAAAACGTATGACAAGAATGTGGTCTATTCGGGACCGCTGATGGAGTCGTTCCAGGTCGATGGGGATGCGATCCGGGTCAAATTCCAACACTCCGCCGGCTTGAAGTCGCGCGATGGAAAACCGTTGACCTGGTTTTCGGTCGCGGGAGAAGACAAGAAATTCGTGGCTGCGACTGCGACCATTGAAGGAGACGCAGTCGTTGTGCGAGCCGACGGAGTCGCGAAACCGGTCGCGGTCCGGTTTGGCTGGAATCAGATCGCCGAGCCGAACCTGGTCAACGCCGCCGGCCTCCCCGCTTCGCCGTTTCGAAGCGATGTCTGGACCGACGCGGTGAACGTGAAGTGAGTCGATTCGGTTCGCCGACTGGTGAGGAAAAACCCGGTGCCTGACGTTGCGATGACTCTTGTCGTTCAGGAACGAGATGACGTTGGCCAGCTGGGGGCGAAAAACCCGGTGCCTGACGGCGACCGGCTCGCCGTCGGCTACAAACGAAAGTGGCGGCCTGTTAGAACTGCGAGTTGAATGTCAACGACACCCACTGCCAGCAGCGCTCTCCAACGTCCCCCGCACCCGGATTACGTGCGGGTCTTAAAGACGTTCGTGCGCAATTCCCTCGTGCGCGAGATGCAGTTTCGGGGGAATTTTCTCATCGAAGTCCTGACGCACGCGTTCTGGTTTTCGATGCAACTGGTGTTCTTCAAGTTGGTGTTTGGCGGCGTCGACAACGTGAGCGGCTGGACTCAGGCCGAGTATTTCGGGTTCATGGCGACCGGGATGATTCTAAACGCGCTGATGGAAGCGTTCTTCGTTCCAAACTTGGCGAACCTGAGTGAGCTGGTTCGCACGGGGGGGCTGGATTTCGCCCTGCTCAAGCCGATCGACACGCAGTTTCTCATTTCGTTTGAGAAACTCGATTTGGGTGCCTTTTGCCATCTGGTACTCCCCGCCGCCCTATTGAGTTACAGCCTGATCGAACGGAATCACGTTCCCACCGTGGGGGATGTCGGGTTGTACGTGTTGCTGCTGACACTCGCCGTGCTGTTCTTCTACAGCCTGATGCTGGTGTTCGCGAGTACGAGCGTCTGGCTGGGACGAAACCAGGGGTTGTACGAATTCTGGTTCTACATCACGATTTTCGCCCGTTACCCCCGCGACATCTATCAGGGATCGCTGGCGGCGGATGTGGTGGCGATTGGCTTTTCGTATGTGATTCCGATTCTGCTGGTGGTGACGGTTCCCGCCGAGGTGATCGTGGGAAAGCCATTCCAGCCGTTCTGGCTGCTGCTTCTGGCGGTCGCTGCCGTCGTGGCGCTGTTTGTTTCACGATTCGTGTTCCATTTGGCGCTGCGCAGTTACCGCAGCGCCAGCAGTTAGCGCAGGTGTTCTGATGCGTCGATGCATGCTGATTTGCGGACTGTTTCTGTTCACCGCGCTCGGGGGAGTCGCCGTCCGTGGCGACGAGGCCACTGAGTCGGCGGACTTGGCGAAACTGGTGCTGAATTCCAAGCGGCTGGTTTTTCTGGGAGACAGCATCACAGCGACCGGCCCCTATGTGGGGAATTTTGACGCCTGGCTGGTGGCTCAAAAGCGGGACCAGATTCCGGTGGTGATCAACGCGGGGCTGCCGAGTGAAACCGTTTCCGGTCTCAGTGAAGAGGGACACGCGGGGGGGCAGTTCCCCCGTCCCGACCTCGACGAACGGCTCGACCGGGTGCTGAAAGTGACCCAACCCGATCTGGTGATCGCCTGCTACGGCATGAATTGCGGCATCTATGAACCACTGGACGCCGGCCGATTCGAGAAGTACCAGAAAGGGATCAAGAACCTGAAGTCAAAAGTCGAGGCGGCGGGGGCGAAGATCATTTTCGTGACCGCTCCGTTCTACGACGATCTCCGTTCCCCCCGGAAGTTCCTGTACAACGGGGTACTCGACCGGTATTCGGAATGGCTGCTGGAACGGAAGAAAGAGGGCTGGCGGGTTGTCGACCTGCACAATCCCATGACGCGTGAGGTGGCGAAGCGCCGCGAGCGCGAGACCGACAAGAACTTCACGTTCCAGCCCGACGGGGTCCATCCGAATGAAGCCGGCTACTGGTTTGTGTCTGCACAGTTGATTCGCGCCCTGGGGGACGATTCGTCGGCGGCCGCCGAGACACCCCAGAAAATGCTGGAAGCCAAGAAGTTACCCGCTGAGATTCTGGGGCTGGTGATGGAACGGGCGGCGGTCCGACGCGACGCCTATGTGGGGGCCGCCGGCCACAAGCGACCGGGAGTGGCGAAGGGATTGCCGATTGAGGAGGCGGAGAAGAAGGCGGACGAGTTGACGGCGAGAATTCAGAAGGCACTGAAGTAGGAAGCCGTCCACAAACAACCCGTGTCAAGTCGAGTGCATCCTGGAAGGATGCCAGAAGCGTGGTTGTAGTGGGTGCGTACGACGGACGGAAAGAATTTGACAGGATGAAGAGGATGAAAGGGATGAACAGCCAACGGGCATTGCTGTTGGAGTTCGGGCGATCCTCGCCCCGGAGCGGGCCGTTGAAACAATCGATCGCGCGCCGGTCCGGTAGAGGAAGCTGAGAATTGCGAATCAAACAACCGTACATGATTCTGGCATCCCTTCAGGATGCTGTTCCTGCGACGACCATTCCGGGGGTCTCCGCTGCGCTCCGCCCCCCGGCTACTGTCTCGCATCCCATTCGGGATGCAAAGGCGGCTGCGCCGCAATGAACTCCACGGGTTTGCTCCTGGACGGGTTCTAAAAACAGTCCGGATTGGCGTCGCTTGGACCAGGGGGGTATCATAGAGTACGGGGTTCGCGCCTCCGTTGCGCCCCGCCCGCCGACTTTCCGTTTGAAGATCCCGCGTCCCCCCATGTCTGCAACCGACTCCTCC
>JAPLOC010000603.1 GCA_026692825.1 Planctomycetota bacterium
GGCAAGGACTTACGGCGACTAGTGTTACACCTGGGCTAGCCTGTGGTCGGGGAGCGCTTACCATTTGTTGGCCCGTTGGTCGTGTCCCGAAAGTACGAGAGCAGGACCGGTGTCGCCCTGATTGGTGCGATCTTATTCCTTACACACCACTCAAGGGCATTTCGGGAAATGTATTGGTCTCCGATGCCTCCACCAACAAAATCCGATCCATCATAATTATCGCCATCGAGAATATCCTGCGGCGCATAGGTGACTCCATCAACGACAATTGATTCCTCCCGGACATCGCAGTTCTCGACAGGTCGATTAGATGTGAAATTGACACCGCAGTTTGGACAAACATAGAAAACGAAACCACATTTCTGACAAACTATTGGACAATTGTTGCATTGGATACACAAATTCACTCCACCTTCGACAATGCGAATGCGTTCACATTTTTTGCCAGCAAAGCACAGCGCGAACAATTGGGGGTCAAAGTCGCATTCGCTCTGATTCTCCGTGACTGACACAGGAGCCAACATATAGCCCGTCAACCGGGCAGTGGCTAGAATCTCTGCGACTCGCGTTGGAATGATCGGAAATCCCATTCCGTTGTCAAAGACAATTCCCGGCAATCGCGCGCCACCACAAATTTCACCGTCTATGTTCTCGAGAAGAACTGTGCGGTGATGGGCTGGCTGTTGTGAACAGAGCCCGGAATCGGCTAACTGGTAGGACATCGTCGTAAATTGCATGTAATGTTCCCGCCTGGGCCGGGCAATGAGTGATCCGAAAGGGGGATCAAGAGGAATGTCGAGTTCTCCTGCTGCCAACCGAGGTTCACAGTCCGATAAAAGTGGTCCAAATGGAATTGTCACCCGATAAAGGGATCCAGATTTCAAGACACCTGGATTCGGCCAAATAAGGCGAACCGATCGAGTTGTTTTCATTTCTGCTGTCTCGCTTGAGAATGTGTCACGTAGTGTGTCTGAACAGGCGCTGACGCGGCTATTATACGAGCCAAGTTCACGAGGACCTCGTGGCCAAAAAGTCGATTCCGAGGTTGATCTTGTCGATGGCGTCTTGATCAACCTTCATCGCTCTCAGGTAGTCTGACAAGCCTCCTTTCAATCTATCGAGCTTGTCCAAGTCAAGCCTGCCGGTATCCATTGCTTGTGACGCGGCAGAATAACACAGCCGCAGAAACTTGTCAAATCGGTCGACCTGCTCCGGATCGGGATTGGGAATCGCAGCCGCACTTGCTGCCGTTGCAACAAGCGAAATGAGGGACGCAACCAAGACCACCTTTTCCACATTTACTTTTTTGATCGATTTAATCGCTTTTTCAAGAAAGCCTTTCTTCATGTAGGTTGGGGCGAGTTTGGATGCCATTGCAATCACCTTCTTGGACGCCCCCACCGGAAAAAAACTCCTGGAAATGCGTCATGCAGGCGTTGGTTACATTGATCGATCCCAGAGAGTGAAACCACGGCCTTAACCGTCGTTGGGGTAAACACCCTTCCGTCCTTGCTATACTCTTTGGCCATATCCTCCCAAAACATTCGTTGCATAGCATTTACAACTGTTTCGTGAAATGTCTTGTCCACTCCGTGAAGATGCACCAGATCGTGAACATTAATGCCACGTTCGGCAAGATAACGATCAGCAAGCGCTTGTTGCAAACTGTGGTGTATTCTCATTCGAGCCTGCATTGCGGCATCGTTGGCGAGGTCTGGTGTTTGCTCAATAAACCGTGGCCGATAGTTTGACTTAGTGATCTGTTCGGTGACGTCAGCGGGAGTTGTCGTCGGCGGCGTGCCCGCTGGCGGACCCGAGAATCGACCGCTCGGATCCACAAACACCGTCGCGGTATTCCCGGCATATCGGCTCAGATTCACATCCCCTGCGGCGAAGCCCAGGGGGTCTTCGCTGAGGAACTTCCCGACTCTGGGGTCGTACCAGCGGGCGCAGTACTGGTAAAGGTTGGCGTCGGCGTCCCATTCCCGGCCGGTGTAGGCAAAGCGCGGCTGCCAGGTGCTGTTGGTCTGGCCCTTGATCTGGCCGAACGTGTCGTAGGTGATGTGGTCGACGACACTCGTTGTGCCGGTGCCGGCGGAGTATTGCACCAAGTCGCGGACCGAACC
>JAPLOC010000604.1 GCA_026692825.1 Planctomycetota bacterium
ACAGTGGTTGCGACGCAGAGTGGCAGCCGAACAAGCCAACCGCCGCGTGAGGCCGGCATCCTTGGTCGCTCCGGCGAGAGCGGTCGATCGCAACCCTCATTGGCCACTAACGGTGCAACTTCGTCTATTTTGGCAACCTGCGAGGCGGTCATTTTGGGCTGCGAAAGTAGAACCGTTTTACCCTGGGATTGATCACTGTGAGTGATTGCGGCAGTTTGCGGATATTGGCACAATGGCCCGTCCTGCGCCAAAAAACTGGACGACTTCAGAAAAGGACAACCCCATGCGATGGCGAAGTGATCGCTGGCCGGAGCGAATTCCCCGGCCCAAGGTGCGCCGACTGACAGAGTTGGAAAAAAACACAATTCTGCAGGCTCTCACCCGGGGGGTGGCCGCCTCCCCGGTATTGGCTCACCTTGGCGTTCAGGTACGGGCGCTGCGCGGCCGATTTTACCTGGAAAAGAAGTCGCAGGACGACAAACCGACGATTGAGATTCTGGGAAGGATCACCCCGCTGGCTTCCGAAGAGGGGACGTTACTTCTGGAGGTGGAACGGCGTAATGGAAGCTGGCACGAAGTGGATCGCGGATCGGCGCAAAAGCTGATCAAGGTCGTTGCCAGTGACGACAGGGGAAAATTCCACGGACTCGGTTCGGTGGACAAAGTTCTTCGGAAGGCGAAGCAGGGATTGGCCCGCCAAAGTGTCAAGAGGGTGGGGGACTGCGAATTCGTCTTTTCGTCGACCGGAGCCGTTTGCAGTCCACAGGACGCCCTCTTCCATTACTTCGGGCTTCCACTCGATGTGATCGCGGAACCGAAATTGTGGTACTCGTACCAGCGGGTTCCGCAGATCGTGGAATCAAGTCGAGATCGAACACGGGTGCTGGTTCGGTTTATCGCCCAGAACCTGACCGGTCCATTCAGTGGTACCTGTCTGTATATCCAGATCGATGGATCCTGGGGTGCCTACACGATCAAACCGAGCGCAAGCGAAAGCATTGCCACTGCGGAAGCCTGGCTCGCCAAACGCCAGTGGAAAGCGTGGTGAAAAATCATCTTCGACGGTATTCATAAATCCTGCCGAGACTTTCCGGCTCCCAATACGGTGGAAAACTTGTCAATTCTCGCTGGAATCTCCTTGAAAACTTGTCGGGAAATTCACCGATCCCACCCGCCGCTGTGAACAACTCCCCGTTTCATTCACAGATTGCACACCGGAATCCACAGATACTGAACAACTCATCCCCAGCCCATGGCGGGAGATTGCCCGAACCTAACCGGTTTGGTATCATGCCACTACGAAAAAACGTGCGAGTTTTCCCACATTTCCGGCGGTCGCAGATACGACGAATACTGTTCAGTTCATTCTACAAGGAAGAGACCTGAACAACCCCCCTCGAGCTTGTGGAAAGTTCCCGGAGGGCGAACCGTGCTGTGCATCGCCCCAGAGGCATCGGGAGGCGTCGATTCATGAAGATGACCTGTCAGCGGCTCACCCTGGCCGCTGCGTTTCAGACCGTCAGTGGAATTGTTCCGACCAAGACCACCAAAGCGGTCTTGATGAACACGAAGATTGAAGCGATTGATGGCCAGGTGACGTTG
>JAPLOC010000605.1 GCA_026692825.1 Planctomycetota bacterium
CTCGACAGCCGATTGGTGCGAACCAAATCCACCGCGACCTCGATGAGGCGATTCTCAGCATCCGTATCTGTCGACAACAGTCCGCTCGCATCGACCCCCGGAAGCGATACCGCCCGGCGTCCAAACAGCATGCTCCGTTGGAATACGACGGCCAGCACACCGCGAATTCCGTTCGCGTCGACAACGACAGCCCGCCGCAGTTTCAGGCCATAGACTGCGAGAGGCCGCTCCCATTGTGAAAGGTGCCACAAGGGGTGGGGGGTCGACTGCCGCACGAAGGCATCGTACTCCGCCGGGGACACTTCCTGGACTCGCAATTGTCGCGACTCCGAGGCGTCGTCGCGGCCAGGGGGATTCGTGGCGGTCAATGCCCGCCCCCCGTGCCGGACTCGCGTGCGGCGCGAAACGTCGCAACGGTTTCTTCGCAAATCCGTTCAAACTGTCGCGCGACCGCTTCCGCTGAGAATTTTTCTTCGACCAGGTTTCGTGCCGATGTGCCAATTTCCTCTCGGAGCGCAGGAGCCTTCAGCAACTCGATAATGCGCTGGGACAATCGCTCCGCATCGTCGGCCAAAACAATATCCCGGTCGGGCTGAACATCCAATCCCTCGGCTCCCAAGGTTGTACTCACGACCGGCTTGCCCATCGCCATCGCCTCAAAGATCTTGAGCCGGGTGCCCCCACCGATTCGCAACGGCACAACGACGATTTCCGACTCCGCAAGCCAAGGACGAGTGTCCGGTACGGAACCGATGACTTCGACGCCGGGGTGACTCCCCAGGGCGAGCATCGCGGGACTCGGGTTTCGGCCGACGATCCGGAACACCGCGGTCGGAACCCGTTCCCGTACGAGTCCCCAGACCTGATTGACAAACCAATCCAAGCCATCCTGGTTCGGCAGCCAGTCGAGTGAGCCGACGAACACCAGCGAATCGGGAATGCGGGGGACATTTTGAGGTACGTAATACTCAATGTCGACCGCGGTATCGATCGTACTGACGTGGGTCCAGCCATATCGCTGCCGATACTGTTCGCGATCCCTCTCACTGACCGCGATCACTCGTTGAAACTGCTTGCCCGCCCAACCTTCGAACGCGCGCATCTTCGCGGCCTGGTAACCCATGAACTTCCGGCGCAACCAGCCGGAGTCAGTTTTCGCATGGCGTTCGAAGATCTCGGCTTCCACATTGTGTTCGAACAGAACCCCGGCGGTCTTGGGCAGCTCGATGACATTTCTCGCCATTTGCACGAAATCGCAGACGATCAGGTCGAAACTCCCCTCTCGAAGCAGTTGCTCGGCGCGGGATCGCAACGCGGGATCAAAGTCTTTCGCTACGTTGAATGGGTCAGGGGAAGCCAGATTCCAGGCGAGGTCGCGGTAAAAACGCCACTCGGCGCGACTGACTTCAGTCCAGGGGATTGTCTCCAGGGTCAGTCCGAGTTCACGCATCCGCTCAGCGCCCGATTCTTCACCCTTCTGCTGATTGCACAGGTAGGTGAGATCGTGCCACCGCGCAAGGTAGCGAACGACGTTGAGGGTTCGGATCAGACCACCCGTGTTGGTGGGAAACAGAATCCGCTTATTGACGAAGAGAATCTTCATGGAACCTGAATTGGTCAGTCCGCTACGAGGCAGCGTCTGCGACTTAACCGACGGGTGTTGACAGTCCAATTCCAGCGTACTGGAATCCCAATTGAGCCATTGTCGTGGGATCGTACAAATTGCGACCGTCCATCACAACGGGCGCACGCAGGCGATTCCGGATCCGTTGAAAATCGGGTGATCGGAATTCGTTCCAATCGGTCACGATGGCCAAAGCGTCGGCATCATTGAGCGCGTCGTACTGATCCTCGAAGTAGTGCAATCGATCACCATAGATCGCACGCACGTTGGCCATCGCGATTGGGTCGTGGACTTGAACTTTCGCGCCGGCGGCGAGCAGCCGCTCGATCAATTCGATCGCCGGGGCATCCCGGATGTCGTCGGTTCGCGGCTTGAACGCCAGCCCCCAAATCGCGATTGTCCGGCCGTTGACGACCCCGGCGAAATGGCTCGACAGCTTTTCGAACAAGACCTGCTTCTGAGCGGAATTCACCGCATCGACCGCGCGCATCATCAGCGAGGGGAGCCCTTTCTGTTCGGCCGCGTGAATCAATGCCCTGACATCTTTGGGAAAACACGAACCGCCGTAACCCACTCCAGGTGCCAGGAACGCGAATCCGATCCGGGCGTCGTGGCCAATTCCCTGCCGCACCGAATTGATGTTGGCTCCCGCGCGTTCGCAAAGGTTCGCCATTTCGTTGATGAAGCTGATTTTTGTCGCGAGCAGGCAGTTCGCGACGTATTTCGTCATTTCGGAACTCTCCAGATCCATTTGGAGAAACGGTTTGTTGCCTGTCAGAAAGGGACGGTAAAGCGCATGCAGCAGTTCGCCGACACGAGGGGAATCCACTCCCACGACAACCCGATCGGGACTTGTGAAGTCC
>JAPLOC010000606.1 GCA_026692825.1 Planctomycetota bacterium
GAGTTGCTATCGGTGTCGAATAGACTCTCGACGGGAAAAACCAGACCGAGCGCCGGCAGACGCTTCTCGGCAGGCGGGGCGTACAGCGTCACCGCCGACCAGCGCAGGGTTACCGGATCCCGGGTGTCCGAGGGGAGTCGACCAAAAGGTATCGCACGCAGCGAATATTCGATGGGCGTGACTCCCGGCACGACACCGCGCGCCGTTCCTTCGAATCGCCGCGTCAGCAGATCGAACGAAAAATCCTCTCCAAACAAAAAGCTCTCAACCAACAGCACGGCGCTATCCCGATCTTTGACCAGCCGCAAATTGGGTGGCACCCCTTCGGCGATCTTGACGGGTTGCGAATCCCACGGAAATCGTCGATAGATTTCAAAGCTGTTCAGCCGGGGCAACTGGGACTTCAGCAGTTCTTCCTCGAACTTCACTGGCAGACGCACACGAACGCGTGCCGATTTGGCCGGGGAGTCGGTTTCGTCGTCAGTGATAAATTCCTGGCAGGGGGGCAGACACACGACCCAACGCTGAATTTCTTCGATTGGGTCATTTCCGTGCGTGCCTGACATCGGCACGATCCGGATGGGTCGGTCGCGCGACCAATCGTCCGAGTCAGAATCGGTTTCATTTCGAACGATTCTAACTCGGTCAAGGTCAAGCCGCAGGTCCGCTTCCGTTTCGGCGAACAGTCCGACCTGGCGAGTCAACTTCTCGGAAGGCAAATTCGCGAATTCGATCGGAAGTGGCTCGAAACGTAAATCGGCTTTTCTATTCGGTGATTGACGCTCGACCGAAACGAAGATTCCGGTCGGATCATCGGCGAGGTCAATTTCGATCGGTGGAATCAGACTCAGAGGTGTAAGTCGATCGGTTTCTAGTTTGAGCTTGCTCAGGTCGAAGTCAGCAGTCTTTGTTTGCCCTTTCGACTTCCACGTAAACCGGAAATTATTTTGGGGCTCTCCTTCCTTTTGTTCCAAGTCGAGGTCGGTGTTGTTTTCGAGAATCGCGTACGTGATCTCGACGACGTACTTCATGGTCAGATCGGGCTTGACCCAAAGCGGAGCCCGGCGCCGCGATACCACGGGCCGGTCCACTCCGTCATCGGTCCGAACGAGTTTCAATTCCTCGATTGGGCCATAGGTCTTGGGACCCGCCTCGCGGACGAAATCCGCCAGAATTGTGCTGAGTAGTCCGGCTCTCGTCTGCGCCATCCGCCGTGCGGGTCGCGGGTCGGAGTCCTCGAAAAGGCTCTGCGTCACCGCGCGTTGACGGATTTGCTCGTAGCGCAACAGGCGGCTGATATCATCACGCCGTTCTCTTCGAATGAGGCCTTTCGAGACGAGGTTATCGACAGCCACGCCGGCGAATCCTTCCGCGACCAGCTCGTCGACCGGGCGATAGCGATAGGGAAAAGCGCCGTCGGGTCGGTTCATCTGATCTGCCAAAGTCCAAAAGACACGGGCACCCGATTCGGGCCGAGGATCGGAGACGACTTCGAATTCCGTCAGCGGAACGCGATCCAGAGCTTTCTCTTGGGCGTTCCAGAGCGCGACTTCGTCCTGCCCGCGCTTCCCCACCGGTTTAAATGCCGTGCCGAGAAACGCCGCTTCAATTTCCGACAGCCTCATGACCAGCGCGATGCGTTGTTGATCGTCGGGGATAGCCTTTTCATCAGGCAATGAGTCGAAATTCGCGCGGTCCCAGGGCATCGCGAGATCGACCACGCGCTGGAGTTTGTCGTTCGCGTCGGTGAACGGCAACACCATTCTCATCACGGAATCGCGAAGCGGAGAGAGATGCTCCCGTTCCGTCTCGCTGGCCCCCTGTTCCGCCGCCGATCGGCTGGTGTCGCGCGGCAGATTGGCGTACTGGCTGAGATTCGCGGCGTGCGGCGTGTACCACCAGGTGGGATGTTCTGGCGAGGGGACCAGAAGATGCAGCGTCTTGTCGCCGTTGCGGCTGGTATAGTAGTACCAGGTCTCGACTTCGGGGATTTCGGCGGGGCCGGTGTCGGCAGTGCTGGCTTGAACCGGCGCACGCGGCAACCGGCGTAAACGATTGATATTGTCTTCGACCTTGGCGACCCGACTCCGGACGGCATCCACAACGTCGCGGCGATAATCGAAACGCGGCGCGATTCGAAGCAGATGACCACAAACCGAGACCGAGATCCCGACCGTGC
>JAPLOC010000607.1 GCA_026692825.1 Planctomycetota bacterium
ACCCCGTCACGAATGCGGTGCTGCAATGTCGGGTCGCTGTTGACGTTTTCTGGGACGGCGTAGAACGACGTGTCAAACTGGGTCCGACCGCCGACATGCACGCGGAAGTCTTTGTTTTTCGTCGACAGTTCCAGTCCGTTGTTCCAACTGGCCGACATCGACAGGTCGCTCCCCACCTCATACCACTCGTCGGCGGGGGCTTTTTCCTTTTCCTTGGAGCCCCCCTCCTTCTTGGCGTCGGCCTCGGCGGCAATGCTGTGGAACAGCGACACCGCGTCGTCGGGCTCGTCGGAGAGATCTTCCTCCACGTCGTCGAAAACGCGACTTTTCTCCAGGGCTCGAATCAATTTGCGATTCGTCCGCTCGAGATCTTCGACCCGCTCTTTCAGATCGGCCGTCTCCTCGTCGTCGGCACGTGCCGTCAACGGAGCGGCGAACAGCGCGGTGAAGCACGCCAGAGCCAGACCCGATCGCCAGGCGCGGCCGGATCCCAAAAGACTTGAGAGGAATCGAGTAGGCATCGTTCTGTTCCACCCGGACTGGGGCTGGTATCTTGAGAATTTGTTCGGGACCGTCGTCCGCTAATGCATTCGCCAGGAGCTACAACTGTACGAATGGGAGTGTCGGAGATCCGGTGACAACGGTCCTGCTGAAATTATCGGCTGAAAGGGTTGTAGCGACTGAATCGATCACAACAGCGGATACTCGATTCATAGAAATTTCATAATTCCATGACTCAACCTTCACACTTTGCGCGACTCGGAGAAACATGCCCCCACTAGGTGCCCACATGTCCATTTCGGGCGGTTACTACAAAGCGGTCGAGGCCGCCGCCGAGCTTGGAATGGAATGTGTTCAACTCTTTACAAAAAACAACAACCAATGGCGCGGGAAGCCGTTGTCGGATGAGGACGTTGAGGCCTTCCGAACCGCACTTGAGCGGACTGGAATCCGCCTGCCGTGCGCCCACGACAGTTACCTCATCAACCTCGCCAGTCCGGTACCGGATTTGTGGCAAAAGTCACACGATGCCTACGTCATCGAGCTGGAGCGAGCCGAGGCGCTGGGATTGATGGGTGTTGTGATGCACCCCGGAAGCTTCGTCGATTCATCCGAGTCGGCGGGCTTGAAACAGGTCATCAAGGCATTCAAACAGATCCACCGACAAACCAAGGGATTCCAAGTCCAAACCTGGGTCGAAACGACGGCCGGCCAGGAAACCAACCTCGGCCACCGCTTCGAACACATCGAAACCATTCTCAAAGGGGTTGCCGCTCCCGAACGGATGGGAGTGTGTGTCGATACCTGTCACATCTTTGCCGCCGGCTATCCCATTGGCACGCCCGAACAGTATTCGGCGACCTTTGATGAATTCGACCAGCGGGTGGGATTGAGCAAGATCCGCGCGTTTCACCTGAACGACAGCGTGAAGGACTTCGGCAGCCGGGTTGACCGTCACGCCCGGATCGGCGGGGGCAAACTCGGCCTGGAGCCGTTTCGGCTGCTGCTCAACGACCCCCGTTTCGCGGAAATCCCGATGTATCTCGAAACGCCGAAAGGTGAAGAAGAGGGGGAACTGCTCGACGCCATCAATCTGCGGACCTTGCGCGGACTGATGAATTCGGGAAAGGGCACCTAAGATTCAGCGAGCGGAGCCGCCCTGATCGTGGGTGACTTGTCGACTGCAACCAGCAGGTTGGTGCGGTATGATCACCCAATTGCAGTCGCCAGTTTCCAATTGGCGGAGGCCCGGGTCTTGAGGTCATTTCGTCACAGGAACCTTACGAATGCATCTGCCGAATTCGCGAACCATTCTCTATCGGGCGCTGGTGGTCGGTCTGCTCGCGGTCTAC
>JAPLOC010000608.1 GCA_026692825.1 Planctomycetota bacterium
CTGGGAAGCGATGGAATTCCTGAACACGCTGGTGGACGACAGCGATCCCGACGCCGACTTCAGTCAGATTGAACACCTGGTGCAGACGGCGGAGGCGATTCGCCGCGACGGCCACCCGCGATGGTTCATCTTGACCGGGCTGATCCACGACCTCGGGAAAATTCTGTGTCTGTTCGGAGAACCGCAGTGGGCGGTGGTGGGGGACACATTCCCTGTGGGGTGCGGCTTCTCGCGAAAAATCGTGTTTCCCGAGTTTTTCGCCGACAATCCCGATTCACAGAAGAGCGAATACCAGACTCCCAACGGCATCTACGCCCCGGGGTGCGGGCTCGAAAACGTCCACCTCTCGTGGGGACACGACGAATACCTGTACCAGGTCGTGAAGGACTACCTCCCCGAACCGGCGCTGTACATGATCCGCTACCACTCGTTCTACCCAGGACATCGCGAGAACGGATACGACCACCTGATGAACGACCACGACCGGGCAATGTTCGAGTGGGTCCGAGCCTTCAACCCGTACGACCTCTACAGCAAGGGGGCCGCCCGACCCAATGTCGCCGAGTTGAAACCGTACTACGAAAAACTGATCGCGGAGTTTTTTCCAGACCGCATTTTCTGGTGAGCGATCGTCGTCGCGACCCGTGACGGGTGACTAACCAAGTCAACAGGCACCACCGGCGATGACGTGCTTTCTACGAGGCAAGAACTGGCACCCGCAGGGAACCCTGTCAACGCTCCCCCCGGCAGGCGATTGAAATCGACCGGCCGGGGGTATCTCACCAATACCTACTTCGGCGGCGGCGGAGGCACCGGAGGAGCGGGTGGAGGGGGAGGAACGGCCCGCTGGGCCAGTTGCGGCACATCACTCAAGGGCTGCCAGCCCGCCATTCCTGCCTGCCAAACCGGCGTACTCTTCTCGATCTGGCCGAGCGACAACCCTTCCGCAATTTGGGCCGCTGAGAATGGACCATGCGTCTGGCCACTAATCGCGATGTGCCACGAGTCTCCTGGTGGAGGGGGGGGAGGCGGCGGGGCGACGGGGCCTCCCGGGGCTGCTCCGGGTCGCGCGAACGCTCCGCCCATTTGGTTGGCCATTTGATTCGCCATCCCGAATCCCATGCCCAATCCGACACCGGCTCCGGCGCCTCCATTGGGATTCTCGGCGGCCATGGTGATCGCCTTCCCCATCTGGAATTGCTGATAGCGCCCGAGGTCGCCGATCACACCAATACTGCTGCGCGTGTCGATCGCCTTTTCGACCTCTTCGGGCAACGAAATGTTCACGATGTTCAGCATCGGAACATCGAGACCGTATTCGTCGTCGACGCGCTCGACAACCATCTTGCGCAGCGAGTCCCCCATCGACCGGTAATTCGCGGCCAGGTCGAGGGCGGCGATTTTCTGGGTTCCCAGCATGTCGGCGAACGCTGAGAGAATCGTCGAACGCATCAGCTCGTTGATCTCGTCGGAACTGACCACACTGTCGGTCCCAACCAGCTCTTTCAGCAATGCCTTCGGATCGACCACCTTGAGCGCGTAGGCGCCGAATGCCCGCAACCGGATCGGGCCGAAATCGGGATCCCGCAGCATGATGGGGTTGGGTGTTCCCCATTTGAGTTCCGTAACCTGCCGGGTGCTGACGAAGTAAACTTCCGATCGAAACGGACTGTTGAATCCGTATTTCCAGCCAGCAATCGTGCTGAGAATCGGCAGATTGTCGGTCTTCAGTTCATAGTTGCCCGGCTCGAACACGTCGGCCAGTTGCCCGCGATGCACAAACACCGCCATCTGGCCAGGACGGACGATCAACTGCGCCCCTTGCTTGATCTCGTTCTGATAGCGCGGAAACCGCCAGACGAGCGTGAACCGGTCGTCATCGATCCATTCGATGATGTCGACGAACTCGTTGCGCAACTTGTCGAACAGACCCATGCGTAGACTCCCCGGATGCTGGTGGCGGGTGAACAACTCGAAGCGACCCAACGGCGACCGACGCTTCAGATCGGTCCACGACTCTCGATTCAAGCCGCGATTCTAGGTGGCGAATCACAGCAGAATCAAGCGATTGTTCTGGCAATCGCCGTGGTTTTCCGGTAGAACGTTGAGGACGCCTCACTGGATCACGGCGTCTTGCGCAGTACGATTCCCCGTTGGGAATCGCCCCACATTCGACGGAGTGAATGTCATGTCTCAGCCCGATTCGCGTGGACAGGTGTCTTTACCGACACCCGGTTCGCGATTCCCTTCAACAGGGAACGGACGGGGCGGACTCCTGATCGCGGTGCTGTGCGGCGTGTTGCTTCAAGGCACCGAGGCGTTCGCCCAGCGTCGCAAAGAGGTCGACCGACCGCGTGGGAAACGAGCCGCGACAACCCCGGCCGAGGGGGTATCGACCGGTTCCCGTGACGACATTGTCGGGAAAGGCAGCCGGCGGGGGGGCGATGAGTCCGCTCCGTTTGATGCCAGCCAATTCCGAGACGGCCCGCTGGCAAAATTGGCCGCCTACTGCGAGGAAAGTCGTGAAGCACTGGCAGATGTGCAGGACTACACGGCGGTCTTTAGCCGCAAGGAACTGGTGAAACGCCGGCTGGTGACGCAGAAGATGGAGATGAAGTACCGGCATCAGCCGTTCAGCGTCTATTTTCATTTTGTGTCGCCGGAAGAAGTCGGACGCGAGGTGATTTATGTTGACGGGAGCTTCAAGAACCGACTGGTGGTTCACGAAACCGGTTTGAAAGCGATCGCGGGAACACTGTACCTGCCTCTGAATGACGCCCGTGTGACCCAGGAAAGCCGGCATCCGATCACCAGCGTGGGGATCCATAACATTCTCCAGAAGACGATTGAGAATCTGGAGGCTGACGCGACCGACGACCAAGTAATCGTCAAGAAATACCCGGAAGCCAATCTCGACGATCAAGCCTGCGTCGCGTTTGTGATTCGCCATCCC
>JAPLOC010000609.1 GCA_026692825.1 Planctomycetota bacterium
AGAAACTATGACATTCAGGCCGGTCCCGTGGGAGATCTCAGTCCATGAATCAACGCTCCACCTGTTTCAACTGGTGGACCAGATTGCCTCCCTCGGCGCGCAGCCGGCCTTCAACCGGCTTCCCAGAGGGCGTTTTCAGCCCTTCGTTCCAGAAAGCGTGCGCCGGCACGGAGTGGAGCCTGCAAAAAACAAGACAATTGAACCAGAATCCGTCGAGGATCAAGCGACACCATGGCCGAGACGCATCTGCGCTGAGATCGGCATTGGTCTGTCCTAGGCGGTCGTTTGGGAAGGCATTGGCACGAATGGGGGCGGTCGATTCTGCCGGCAACTCCTGCGGGGGCGCGTGCGCAATGGGTCAATTCAGGCCGCGTGGAGTATTCCCCGCAACGCCGCCGGACCTTCGTTGCAACGCAATCGACTTGAAACTCGACGATTACGGTTGCACGCGCCTGCGCGTCATTTGTACGATCAATTGCCTCCAACGAATTGAGTACGAATACGGTCGGTACAAGGTTCGATTGCGGGTCCAGTCCGTACATTCGAAGGTCAGCGTCTATGAAAACTTCGCTTGCAACGATTGCGCCCCCCAGTTTCGATCAAGCCTATGTGATCAGCGATTTGCACATAGGCGGCGCAGAGAATTTTCAGATTTTTTCAGCAGGGTCTCAGTTTGAGGCGCTGATCGCTCATATTCTGGAGGGGCTTGAATCGTTGCCCAGAAAAAACAATACTAGCCGGGTATTGCTGGTGATCAATGGTGATTTCGTCGATTTTCTGGCCGAGCCATACGCCTCCTCCTTCAATATGGATCGGGCGCCGGCAATGCTGGATGAAATTTTTGAACGACCGCAATTTGAGCCAGTGATGAAGGCACTGCGACATTTCGTCAAATCCGATGGCACCCGGCTTGTTATTACTCTAGGTAATCACGATATCGAGTTGGCGCTTCCCGCGACCCGTCGAAAGCTGATGCATTTGTTGACGAATGGTCAAGGGGAACTTGAGCGAAATGTGGAATTCTGCTTTGATGGGTGGGGCTACCGCTTTCAGGTTGCTGGTCGACAAGCACTGTGTCTGCATGGGAATGAGTCCGATCAGTACAACTTCACTCGGTACGACGAGCTCGACCGGGTCATTCACGAAATCCAATTCAATGGCACATCCGAGTTCGCAGCGGATTGCCGCCCGAGCGCCGGGTCGGAATTTGTGATCAAAGCGATCAATCCCATCAAAAAAGAGTTTCCGTTCATCGACTTGTTGAAGCCCGAGATACCTCTTGCCGCGACGGCGCTGGTCATGCTCGATTTCAACAAGCTCGGATATGCCGAAGAGGTCGTTCGGCTCACGACACAGGCCCGCGAGAACGAACGTCAGCGTCCAGAATCTCAGAGACGGATGTTGTCCACGTTTGGGACCGACGAATATCACACCGCTAGAGACAAAGGCGCGGGCCGCTTCACTGACGCTCAGGATATTGAATGGCGCACTCAACAGGCAATTCTCGACGGAACGATTGATCAGTTGATTGACACGCCCCGTGATGAGAGATTCCTCGGTCCGACCGAATGGCTGGACTCGCTCCGAAATGCCGTCACGTCGACGCGCCGAACGATCGGCGAAATTCGCGGTGCCGTGGTAAAGAGTCTTAAAGATGCCAAGCAGGCGACACACAAACTGGCGCTGCGCGCCGCATTACTTCCACTCGTCACGGACGACCCCTATCTCACGGAAACTCTCGACCGAAATGACCTTGCTGTGGAACGCGGGATTCGCGGACCCTACGACGTCGTTTTTGCCGGCCATACCCATTTCCGTCGGATTGCCCGTCGTCCATTCGGAAATGGAATTCACGTGAACACCGGAACTTGGGCTGGGTTGATGAGCCTGTCGCGCACCCAGGTGATTGGCGAGCAATTCGACAAAATCTATGCGGCGCTCATGACGGGCACCCGCGAGGCGCTTGAAGAAAACGGACTGATGCTGGTTCGTGACGAATGCACGGTCGCTCGAATGTCGCCGGGCGAGTCGGGACAGTGCGTCGTGACTCTCGGCGGTGTTTTAAAGTCCGCGAATGGACTTTGCGCGGTCAATTTTGATGGCGCACCCACACTCACGCTAACCGGGTCTCCTAATCAAGTCGGAGGGGTTGAATGAAACGCAAACACGCGCCGCGCACGGTACCGGGAAAAGTGGAATTGCAGTTATTGCGCCCGGGTCCGCCCCATAATCAATTGCTGTCGCCGCTGACTGAGTACTTGGCGCTTTGCGGCGACCATCCAAATACGACACTACGAATCCCGCTCGAACACGAAGCGCTGCTGACCCGACTTCGTGCCCTGCGGTATTCCGACAGCGAGGCGACGCGCATGGACCAGCTCCGCGAGACGGCTCGAATCGCTTCGGACTTGTTGGCCAGTGTTCCGGGACTTATTGCGGATCTCGCGAGCGACCGTGGGGGTGGGAAGCCGTTGGTCCAATTGAGCATTGCCTCGCGAGCGTCTGAACTGGCACTTTTTCCATTCGAGTTGGCTTTGGCACCGAGCGGCTTTCCTGGTGCCGGCCAATCGCTCTGCCTGCAACCCCAATTGCCAGTCTGTATGACGCGGCGTAGCCGAAATGTGCGAAACGACGATTTTCGATGGGAAAATTGGTCGAGCCGTGGGTGGCGACCATGCCGAACAGCAAGGAGAAGCAGGCCAGTGGAAATGAAAAGGACAGTGACGTTGCTCAAGCCAGGAGAGAAGAGCAGGCCAGAAAGAAGCTCCATGGTGTTTTGCAGTTGGTGACGCCGGCGAGTCTGGACGATCTTCGCCAAAAACTCCAACAGGAGTCCTTTACCCATATTCACATCCTGGCCCATGGATGCGTGCGGCCACGAGGCGACAAGAATGACCCAAGGGAACTCGGTCAGCCCAAGTTTGGAATCGCCTTTCATGACCAACGGCACACACCCGGTGAAATCGACGTGGTCGACGGCAATCGGCTTGCGGAGGTGTTGAGGTCCGGCTCCGCATGTCGGGGCAAACTCCGACCGGCAGTGGTCACGCTGGCAATTTGTGACTCCTCCGCACAGGGAGACGTTGTCGGGGCGGGGGGCAGCGTCGCGTTTGAATTGCATGACGCGGGAATACCACTGGTGGTCGCCTCGCAGTTTCCTTTTTCCTTCGAAGGCTCAATACTACTGACGGATTCGTTGTACCGGGGTTTTCTCTGCGGAGAGGATCCACGGCGTACCCTCTGGGACACGCGAAGGAGATTGCATTCGGGACTCCCGGAGTTGATGAGTACCGACGGCAAGCCCCATCGTCCGGCGCCCCACGACTGGGCGTCCCTCACCGTGTTTGCCGCCTTTCCTGACAACCTTGATCAGGTGTTGCCAGCTCATCAGCGGGATCGCCAGAGAACCCGCATGAATGCCTGCCTGGAGAACTTGGACCAATGGCTCGACGATTTCTACGACAACAAATGGAATTGGGGTCATGAGGCAAATAGTAGGGAACGGTGGAACAACATCGAACGGGAATTGCAGACAGCAAGTGAGCGAGTGACGGAATTTAATAATTGGGTGGACA
>JAPLOC010000610.1:0-3313 GCA_026692825.1 Planctomycetota bacterium
CGGACCGCGCTCAGCATGCTGAAGAACGAAACGACGGCAAAGATGGGAATCAAGAACAAACGACTCAGAGCCGCTTGGAGTACCGAATATCTCGAGAAAGTCCTGTTTTCAGAGTGATTTTGGTGCAATCGCCCTGGCGACGATTGTCCACAAGGCGGTCGACCGCGATCCGGGGCATCGTTATCAGACCGCGCAGCAGCTTGGTGACGATTTGCAGCGGTTTGTTGACGACGAACCAATTATGGCGCGACCAATGAACTCCATAGAACGACTCGTGCGCTGGAGCCGCCGCAATCGAAGACAAGCGGCATTGTTGGGACTCGTCGCGGGGCTTCTCTGTGTACTCACTCTCGGGTCGATATTGGCCGCGAGCGCGTTCCACGCCTCCGAGCAGAAGGCACTTGCGGCACAAAAAAAATCCGTAGAATCCGAACGTAATGCAAAAACGAGCCAAGCGGAAACGCTGGCGGTGAACGAGAGAATGCTGTGGCAATCGTATGTAGCCGACATCAATCTGGCCCAGCGCTTCCTGGAGGAAAATAACGCTGGCGACGCCCGTCGGTTGTTAGCACGCCACGAAGATCCGCGGGAAGCCATGATGCGTGGGCCAGAGTGGGACTATTTGCGAAATCAGTGCAGCGACACCGATTTGGCGATTCCCGTGACCGATGGTTGGGTTACTGGTGTACGGTTCACAAATTCCGAGAAAAACGTAGTCACCGTCGCGTTGGACCGTCTGCCGCAGGGGGATGGACGTTCACAGCGGATCGGCTTTCGCGGTCAGTTGAATTGCTGGGATCGGCAGACAGGGCGATCAACGAGCGACCCGCTTTTGAACCAAATCGCCGCGAGCTCACCAGAAAGTTACAAGGCGGTTACTTCTCGAGGCTGTAGTTGCATTGGAATTGCATTGCGCGATGGCAGTTTCGAGATTTATGACTCGCGCGGCGTTGTGACTCGACTACACAGGGTAATTCGTGATTCCTCAGCGGAAGTGCGAATGAGCGATGATGGAGTCCGCCTTGCCGTAAAGCATCGCCCATTGGACAGTGTTTCTACCGATCCAGTGGGGGTGATTGATATTTGGGACGTGCCGGCGAAGCGAATTCTAGGTACAATCAACAATCTTGCACAGGACGCAAGTCAATCGTTTGCATTCGATCACCAGGGGCGGTATGTCGCCATTGGTGACGAAAACCGTGCGCAGGTCCGACTCTGGAAGATTGACGAGGAATTCCAAGAGGTTGCCATTGCCTGGTTCGATCGTATACGCGCGATGGAGTTTCGCCCCGGGTACCATCAATTGGCTGTGAGCGGATACCGGCGGTTGGCTCTTCTGGATGTTGCGAACATGGAGGAAAGGATCAACCGTCCGCTGGAGGCAGCGGTTGCGCTCACCGCGAAATTCAGTGATGACGGACGTCTTCTGGCAACCGGAGGGATAGAAGGCTTGGTAGAGGTGATTGACATTGAAGAGAACCGCGTTGTGCGGAGGGTCCGCGCTCACGAGAATCCCGTTTCCTCATTAGACTTCAGTTCCGATTCCGCGTGGCTGGCAACTGGCGGTCTTGATGGGAAGCTGCGGATTATTCGGGTCGCAAGTAGTGAAAACGAGGCACTCGAATCGCCGGATCCTCGCGGTTTACCTCTACTTCGCATTGCCCCGACAGGCGGGCTCGTTGCGGTAGGATATCGCACTGGCCCCTTGCGTTCTGCGGCTGTCTGGAATGTGGCCCAAAAAACGCGGGTCGGCCCGTCAATTGAGCTGAGTTCACCGCTTGCCGAGATCCAGTGGTCAAGGAATGGCGCGTTCGTTGCTTTCAACGAAATCGCGGGTGATGTCGTAATTGTCGACACACGCGAGGAAATTCCAGAACCGCGTCACATCGTCGCAGGCCGATTTGCCAAGACGGCTCTCAATTCATCAGGAACCATGCTGGCGATCGCAGATGCGAGTGGGCACGTGACGATCAAATCCTACAAGGGAGACGATAATTCCGTGGTCTTGGGGACAATTGAAGAAAGGGTCCTCAGCATGGCCTTCAGTCCGGATGATCGGCAGTTGGTGTGTTGTGAAGTGAGCGGCCGTGTCGTCAGTTGGGACCTCCCGAATTCGTCGCAAAAAACGCTTGCTCAACTGCCGATGTGGCGATCTTGGATGATCGCGTTTTCGGACGATTCCGACAAACTTGCGGTTTGTGCAGCGGATCAATCAATTAAGGGTGTGATTTGGATACTAGACTCGCAATCGGGGCGAATCATTTCGGAACTGAAGGGCCCGATGGGTGATTGGTTGTTTGGCAGTTTCAGTCCCGACGGACAGCGCTTTGCTGCCGGAGGTGGTGACGGAATTGTCCGAATGTGGGACGTTGAGCACGGCGAGTTGCTGTTGAGTTTGGGTGGAAATGAGCAAATTGTTCAATGTGTCCAGTTTTTGCCAGTTGGCCCGAGTTTGGTGAGCATTGATGAGAGTTTGGTCGTCCGCCGTTGGAACATGGCTCCGTGCGTCGGACGGAAAGAGTAGGCGTCATTCCCGGTTGTGTTGGTCTGCCAAGCAGACAGGTCCCGAAATTCACCGCGTCAATTAATCAAGTCCGAATGAATCTCTCTTCCGTCTCGATAAACAAGATGTCCCACTCCGAATCATTCTCTGGCGAAGTCCTCGAACTGGCGGAGGAATTCCTCGCGCGGTACCACAAAGGGGAACGCCCGTCGTTGGTGGAGTACGTCGACCGGCATCCGCATCTGGCCGAACAGATCCGGGAGGTCTTCCCGGCGATGGCGCTGATGGAGAATATCGGCATCGAAGAATCGGCCCCGGCGGCCGGCCAGCAGGATGGGGCGCGATCGGCTGAGCCGGAGCTGAAACAACTGGGCGATTACCGCATCATCCGCGAAGCGGGACGCGGTGGGATGGGAATTGTCTACGAAGCCGAGCAGGTCTCGCTCGGCCGGCATGTGGCGCTCAAGGTGCTGCCGAAGCAACTGCTGCTCGACAGCAAGCAGAAACGCCGGTTCGAGCGTGAAGCGAAGGCGGCGGCGAAACTGCATCACACGAACATCGTCCCGGTGTTCGGTGTGGGCGAACACGACGGAATGCAGTACTACGTGATGCAGTTCATCCAGGGGCTGGGGCTGGATCAGGTGCTAAAAGAACTACGGCAGTTGCGCGACGGGTCGCCAGTGCCAAAGTTAGCGACGACTGGTGGTGGAACAGCGGCGGAGATGGCGCGATCGGTGATGGAGGGGGCGTTTGAACGAACGGTGATCGGTGTCGACGATCCGGAAGCGGGGGGGGCATCTCCAACGCCGC
>JAPLOC010000610.1:3321-4626 GCA_026692825.1 Planctomycetota bacterium
GTCAGGAATCCGGCTGGAGAGAAGGCGCACCCTGCGACCGAAAGCTCGGCGGGATCGCTGTCGGGATCCTTATCGGGTTCGGTCGTCCTCCCGGGCCAGTTCGGTTCCACTTCCTCGGCGAAAGTGCGAAAGGCGACTTACTGGCAGAGCGTGGCCCAGATCGGCGTGCAAGTCGCGAGCGCCCTGCAATATGCTCACGACCAGGGAGTTCTGCACCGTGATATCAAGCCGAGCAACCTGTTGCTCGACCTGCGGGGAACTGTCTGGATCACCGACTTCGGACTGGCGAAAGCGAACGACCAGCAGGAGATTACCCACACAGGAGACATTCTGGGCACACTGCGGTACATGCCCCCCGAATTGTTCGAGGGAAAAAGCGTTCCCGGGGAGACGTCTATTCGCTTGGGCTGCCGCTCTATGAACTTCTGGCCCTCAAGCCGGCGTACGACGAAAACAGCCGGCATCGCCTGATTCAGCGGGTGACGAACGCCGACATGGCCCGGCTGGAGACACTCAACCCCGAAATCCCCCGGGATCTGGCGACCAATGTCCACAAAGCGATCGACCGCGATCCGGGGCACCGGTATCAGACGTCGCAGCAACTTGGCGATGACTTGCAGGCGAATTCGGGGGCGAAACGAAACGCCTCCATGCGAGAAGTCCGGCCGCGTCCCTCGGAAATCATTCGTTGCGCGACATGTATCGCACGCACCAATTTCGATTTTCCAGCGGCGTTTGCACCATAGATCACCGCCGTGCGCACAACGAATTCCTCGGTGTCGCCAATCGGGACGCGATGGTTCTGGTGATCCGTCAGCTAGTTGGCTGCAGTCGGGGTTTTTCCTGGCGGTCAGGAATTCCGTGAAGATCTCCCGATGCGGTTTGTAACGCCTCGCGCGATCTCGCCAGGGGTTCCGAGGATATTGACATGGGACAGAGTCTCGGTACGATAGATCAAGAAGAACACATGTCTTTCCATCCCTTGGAAGGGTCGCACGATGCTTACCATTCTCGGTCCCCGTCCCGCCGGCCCCGCTGGTCGGTTTTGTGACGGTGTCTCCCGCCGTACGTTCATGAAGATCGGCGGCTTGGCGATGGGGGGGCTCGCGCTCCCCGAGGTGCTTCAGGCCGAGCAGGCGGCGGGGAAGAAAAGCAGCCACAAGGGAATCATCATGATCTTCCTGCCTGGTGGCCCCCCCCACCAGGACATGTGGGACGTGAAAATGGACGCCCCGTCGGAAATTCGGGGAGAATTCTCGGCGATTCCCACCAGTGTGCCGGGAATCGAAATCAGCGAAATGTTCC
>JAPLOC010000611.1 GCA_026692825.1 Planctomycetota bacterium
TGATGCAGATTCTCAGCCGGCTCGATGAACGGGAGCGGAGCATCATCGTCTCGCGGTCCGGACTCGAACAAAATACCGAACCGCAGACGCTCGAGCAGCTCGGCGGCCGGTTTGGCGTGACCAAAGAACGGATCCGCCAGCTCGAAACTCGGGCCTTGATCAAGCTCCGCAAGATCGCGACCGAAGAGAAACTCGACATCCCGGGAATCTAACCCCCGGGTCAATGATGCCGGTTCACTGTCTTCTGGGAATGTGACTCGGGCACTGCCTCCCCGCAGTGCCTGGCAATGTCCCCTCCGCCCCCCGTTGGAACTCACCCTCCAACGGGGGGTTTTTCGTTCAACGAACCGTTTGAATAAAACTCCACGCGTCCAAAAACGCGACATTGGAGTTGAGCCGGATGGGGTCTGGAGACGCGAATCGTCCGATTTGACGCCGCGTGCGGTTTAACAACACTCGACTTGACCCAGCCCAAACCCGTCCCGTGGACCGACTAGTCCACTTTGACTATTCTTTCGGAGACGCCCCTCTTCTTCGAACTCCGATTCACGAATCCCACCCCATGAGCCAGAACGGTTCCCCTCTGATTTTCGACTGTCACCTCGACCTCAGCATGAACGCGCTGGAGTGGAATCGCGATCTGACCTGGCCGTTGGAGAAAATCCGACGGTGGGAACTGTCGATGAAAGACCAAATCGACCGCGGGAATGGAACGGTCTGTCTGCCGGAAATGCGGCGGGGGCGGATCGGGATCTGTGTCGCGACACAAATCGGGCGGCATTCCCCTTACTTCCACAAGTTGCCTGGTTGGAGTTCGCAGGCGCAGGCCTGGGCGCAAACTCAGGGGCAGCTCGCCTGGTACCGGGCAATGGAAGAGGCGGGAGAGATGACCTCGATCCGAACCAAGGCGGAGCTCGATCGTCATGTGCAGTTGTGGCTGGATAATCCGCCGCTGGACGAGTCGCTGTATGTCTCGGACTCGAAGACCAAACCTCCCAAGACGCCGATTGGTTATCTGCTGAGTCTGGAGGGGGCCGATTCAATCATCTCGTTGTCCCACCTGGAACGGAGTTATGCCGACGGGTTGCGGGCGCTCGGCCCGGCGCACTACGGCCCGGGTGTCTACGCCCACGGGACCGACGCCGCCGGCCCCATGCCCGCGAAAGGACACGGGCTGCTCCGTGAGATGGACCGCCTGGGAATGATTCTCGATGTCACCCATTTGTGTGACGAGAACTTCTGGGAGGCTCTCGACATTTTCAAGGGACCGATCTGGGCGAGTCATCAGAACTGCCGGGTACTCGCGCCGTGGAACCGACAGTTCGCCGACGATCAGATTTGCGCCGTCATTGAACGAGGGGGCGTGTTGGGAATGGCGTTCGACGCGATCATGATGGTTCCCGGCTGGAAGCACATGCGGAGCAAACCGCAGGATTACCAGCTCAAAATCAGCCGCATTTGCGATCACATCGACCACGTGTGTCAACTGGCCGGTAACGCGCGGCACGTGGGAATCGGCACCGACCTTGATGGCGGATATGGCACCGAACAGATGCCGCTCGACATGGATTCGATCGCCGACCTGCAAACGATTCCGGGTTTGCTCCGCTCGCGGGGGTACACCGAGGAAGACATTGAGGGGATCATGTGGCGCAACTTCATCGATTTTCTGCGTCGCGTGCTGAAGTAGACCGGGGGGCGCCCGTGTCGGCCCCCAAGTCGCCGTGTGTGACCGCTATTCCTCGCATCAACCACTTCCAAGAGCTATGGGACTGTTTCGACCGAACATCGACCGCATCGACGGCTATTTGCCGGGGGAACAACCCCAGGATGGGGGCTGGATCAAGCTCAATACCAATGAGAATCCGTACCCGCCGTCGCCGCGCGTGGTGGAAGCGATTGTTGAGGCGGCCCGGGGTCGACTGAATACGTATCCCGATCCCCTGGCGACCAAATTCCGTCAGGCGGCCGCCCCGGTGTTTGGCGTCACGCCCGAGTGGATCCTTCCCGCCAACGGCAGCGACGAGAACCTGACGATCCTGCTGCGGTCGTTTGTCGATTCGAACGATCTGGTCGCGTATCCGTATCCCAGCTACATCCTGTACGAAACGCTGGCGGATATTCAAGGCGGCCGCCACGAACGTCTGTTGCTCAACCCGGACTGGTCGTGGAACATGCCCGCGACGCGCCCGGTGATCGACCGCTCGAAGCTGGTGTTTATCCCTAACCCGAATTCCCCTTCGGGCAATCGCTGGTCGGATGATGAGATCCTCTCACTCGTTCCGCCCAATGGGATTCTTGTGCTTGATGAAGCGTACGGCGATTTCGCCGACCAGCCGCACCGGGGTGAGTTGCTGCGGCGGCCCGGTGGCGAGCGGATCATCATCACCCGCACGTTCAGCAAGTCATTCAGTCTGGCGGGAATCCGCCTGGGGTTCGCGATCGCCCGGCCCGAGTTGATTGCGGGAATGCAAAAGGTGAAGGACAGCTACAACTGCGACACGTTGTCGCTCGCGGCGGGACTCGCCGCGATCACCGACCTTCCGGCGATGGAAGAAAACACCAACAAGATCCGGGCCACACGTACCCGACTGGAGCGGGGGTTGACCGAGCTGGGATTCGCGGTTGTTCCCAGTCAGGCGAATTTCGTGTGGTGTACGCACCCGACCGGCCAGCACCGCGAGATCTACGAAGCGCTCAAGTCACGCAAGATTCTGGTAAGATTCATGAGGTTCCCCCAGGTCGCGTACGCGCCCGACCAATTGTTGTCGGGGTTGCGAATCAGCATTGGAACTGATGTCGAGATTGACTCGTTGTTGAATCAATTGAAGACCATTGTGTGATACCCCTCGTCCGAAGTGCGACAGTCCCCGTTCACATTCGGCCCACTCACCTTGAAGTACCCTTCTCGCCATGTCCCGTATCGGAACGATCACTCGGAAGACCGCGGAGACCGACATTCAGCTCTCGCTGTGTCTGGACGGAACCGGAAAGGCCGACATCGAAACGGGCGTCGGCTTTTTGGATCACATGCTCACGCTGTTCGCCCGGCATGGTCAGTTTGACCTGAAGGTGCAGGCGGTCGGCGACCTGCATGTCGATTACCACCATACCGTGGAAGACGTGGGGATCTGCCTGGGGAAGGCGCTTGCGCATGCGATTGGAGATAAAGCGGGGATCGCCCGCTACGGCAGTCTGTCGCTCCCCATGGAGGAAACGCTGGTCACCACCGCGCTCGATCTCTCGGGACGAATGTGGCTGGTGATGAAGGTGGCTTTTCCCACCGAAAAGATCGGCACATTCGATACCGAACTGGTCGAGACGTTTTGGCAGGCGTTCGCGGCAAATGGTCTATTGAACCTGCACTTCGTACTGCACCACGGCTCGAATAGTCACCATATCGCCGAGGCGATGTGGAAGGGAACGGCCCGGGCGCTGCGACAAGCGGTCACCATCGACCCGCGGCAAGTGGGAGTGCCGTCGTCCAAGGGGACGTTGACGGGTTGAGGTTCTTGTGAGGGAAAGCGAAACCAGACGGTCCA
>JAPLOC010000612.1 GCA_026692825.1 Planctomycetota bacterium
TGACAATCCGCCGGCACCGGCCCCCGCTCGCGACTCGATTGCGCAGCATCAGCCGAGTCGCGAAACGGGTGGCCGGTGGCCGGCGGGCACAACCAGAAGTCACGCCACGATCTCGTCCAGCACATTGCCGAACACGTCGGTCAGCCGGAATGGCCGTCCGCCGTATTCGAACGTGAGTTGTTCGTGATCGAGTCCCAACAAATGCAGAATCGTCGCCTGCAAGTCGTAAATGTGCGATTTTTTGTCGACGCAATGCACGCCGTAATCGTCGGTCACACCATACGACAAACCAGGCTTCACACCCGCCCCCGCCAGCAGAATCGGGAAACTGTGAACACTGTGGTCACGTCCGTCGGTTCCCTGCGCGGTCGCCGACCGACCGAATTCGCCACCAAACACAACCAACGTATCCTTGAGAAGTCCCCGCCGTTCGAGGTCGGTCAGCAGAGCACCCACGGGGCGGTCGATCGCGCTGGTGCGTTCCACCATACCGGATCGCAGGTTGGTGTGATGGTCCCAACCGGGGTCGCAGACTTCGACGAATCGCACACCCGCCTCCGAGAACTTACGCGCCAGCAGACATTGCCGGGCGAAGTTGTCGGTGATCGGCGAACCGACGCCGTACAGGTCGAGCGTCTCCTTCGTCTCGGTCGACAGGTCGAGCAACCGAGGGACCGCTTCCTGCATCCGGAACGCGAGTTCGTAAGAATCGACGATGCTGTTGAGCTGCGGATCGATCTCGGACACAACCCGCTGGTCGCGACCCCCGTTGAGTCCTCCCAGAAGGTCGAGTTGGCGTCGCTGAATATCGCCGCTCAGTCGCGGATTGGTGATGTGGTTCAGTTTCGCCGTGGCGATGTCCTGACCTTCCGATCCGATACGAGTCGCCTGGAACGCAGCCGGCAAAAAGGCGTTGCTGTAATTTTGCACGCCGCCAACGCGGGCCAGGGGATTGATGGCGATGAAACCGGGGAGTTCCTGGTTCTCGGTCCCCAGGCCGTACAAGATCCACGAGCCGATCGAGGGACGCGTAAACCTGTGGCTGCCGGTGTGCAATTGCAGCACCGCCTGGGGATGGTTTGGAATATCGGTTCGCAGGGTGCGGATGATCGTCCATTTGTCGGCGTGCGCCGCCACATTGGGGATCAGATCCGAGAACCAGTGACCCGACTGACCGTATTGCTTGAAATCCCACTGCGGCGCGAGATATTTCCGTGGGTTGCCGGTACCGCCGGTCACCGTCTCGAACTTTCCATCGTCCTCGTACAATTTCGGCTTATACTCAAACGTGTCGAGATGGCTGGGGGCCCCCTGCAGGAACACGAAGATCACGCGCTTCGCGAGCGGGGTGAAATGGGGCTGCTTCACGGCCAGTGGGCCGGCTTGGACCGGTCGGGCTCCTTGCAAGAGGTTGGCCAGCGCGAGATAACCGAACCCGCAGGCCGACGTCTTAAGCCAGTCTCGACGGGGTGAGGATGCGAAGAACGACATGTGAACAACTCCTGTGGTAATTCGTACTGATCGGACAGATTCGAATCGCATCGAACCTGACCGTATGTTTTGTTGGTGGAACGCACACGACGACTCGACGGCCCGGCCGGAGAGGGTTGGTTTCTCCAACAACCCTCCCCGGTCCGAAACCGCCAGCTCGCTTTGCCTGACGGAGGTCAGGGTTAGAAGAGGTACCGGAACTGCGGCAGCGCGAACAACGCCTGACTGAAGCTGCTCCAGGTTCGCAACCGGATCTCATCGGAAGTCAGGGGTGTCCCGTTCGGATCGTTCTTGGACTGATGAACGCCCTCGATATCCGACAGGAATTTCACAGCGGATTCCCGTTGAGCCGGAGTGGGGAGCTGGCCCAGCGCCAGTTGAAACGCCAGATCGATCCGCTCATTGACGCCGCTGACCGGCGCGTCAATCAGACGCTTCGCGAAGTGTTGCGCTTCATCGAGTGCCAACGGGCTGTTGAGCAGATACAGTGCCTGATCAGGACCTGAGGTCACGTCGCGGATACCGACCGTCAAGCCCGGATCCGGGGCGTCGAATACCGCGAGCATCTCGGGGGCCCGACCCCGCAAGAATGGCAGGTACACACTGCGGAAACGGTACGGCTTGTTGACGACCGAATAGTCGGCCGTCGGGCCCAGCTCACGGGTTCCCAGTTCGACCAGAGGAGTTCCGTTCGGACGATCCAAATCGAGGCCCCCTCCAATCGAGAGTACCGCGTCACGCAACACTTCGGCCTCCAGCCGTTTCGAGTTCCAGTGCCAGAAGTACTTGTTCTCTTTGTCGACGCTGGCGAGTTTCGGGTCGGCTTCGTCACTCTCGGCGTAGACGTGACTTAAGACAATCTCGCGAATCAGCTTCTTGGTCGACCATCGCTGTCCGACGAATTTCAGCGAGAGATGATCGAGCAGCTCGGGATGAGACGCTGGCTCACCGAGGATTCCGAAATTGTCGACTGTCGGGACGATTCCCTTGCCGAGCAACTTGCTCCAGACCCGATTGACGTACACTCGGGCAGTCAGGGGGTTGTTCGGAGTCGTCAGCCATTGAGCCAGTTCCAGTCGACCACTCCCCTTGGTGATCGGCGTGGTTCCGACGTTTTTCAGCACCGACAGGAAGCCGCGAGCGACGACCGGACCGACTTTGTCGACCTCGCCCCGAACACGAATCGGGACGTCGGCGGGATCGGGACGTTCCACCAGGCCAATCGCCATGGTCGTCGCCACGTTCTGCGCGATCTTGGCCCGCAGATCGTCCACCAGTTTGTTTTCCGCCTTGAGTTCCTCTTCCAGTTTGAAGACGACCCGTTCCTCCTCGGTTTTCGGTTCGGTGTTCTTCGGGCGGTTATTCGAAACCGTCGTCGCGGCACCACGTCCCTCAGGCGCCGCGCCTCGATCTGCTTGGCCTGAACCGCCTCGTTGCGAATCTTAAGCTCCGCGATCAAGGCGTGTGGAATCTCGACCCCTTGACGGGTCTCAGCAGAGGCCAGTGGAATGAGCTGCTCGGGAACACTGGCGTTTCGGGTGCGGTTCAGAATTCCGAACCTCGGTTCGCTGCTGCGGAAGATGCCCGCCAGTTTGTAGTAGTCCGCCTGGGGCACGGGGTCGTATTTGTGATCGTGGCATCGGGCGCACACGACCGAGACCGCCATCAGACCGCGACTGACCGATTCAATCTGCTCGTCGACAATTTCCAACAGAAACGATTCCCGGTTGCGGTCATTGATTCCCTTGGGGTTGAGTGTCAGAAAGCCGGTGGCGATCTGGTGCAGATCGCGTTCGGCATCATTGGCGTGGGGCAACAAATCTCCCGCGACCTGTTCGCGAACGAACTTGTCGAACGGCTTGTCCTGATTGAGCGAGTCGATCACGTAGTCACGATAGCGCCACGCCTGAAGGTAGACGAAGTTGCGTTCCTTGCCAGTGCTTTCGCCGTACCGCGAAACGTCGAGCCAGTGTCGCGCCCAGCGTTCGCCGAACCGGGGCGAATTGAGTAGCCGGTCGACGACCTTCTCTTTCGCTTTGGGAGATCCGTCGAGGTCGAAGTCCAGCAGTTCCCCGGGGGTGGGGGGGAGACCGGTCAGATCGACGGTGACCCGGCGGAGCCAAGTCGCTTTGGCCGCGTCTCGCGCCGGCGTCAGGCCATTCGCTTCCTGCTTCGCCAGAATGAAGCGGTCGATGTCGGTCCATGCCCAGGCGGCGTTCGCGGGGGTGGGGACGACCTGGGGTTTGGGGGCCTGGAACGCCCAGTGCGAACCCTCGGTTTCCCAATTGATGTCCCGCGGGGCGAACAGTTTTTCGGGTTCTTTCACGCGGGGGTC
>JAPLOC010000613.1 GCA_026692825.1 Planctomycetota bacterium
CAAGTGGTTTTCTAGAGGCAGCTCGGTGGGGTCAGCCGCGTTCAAAACGAGTGTCTTGAACCGCGAGCCAAAGCTGCGAAACACCTTCTGGTGAACGCATCCGAGCCATTGCCGGCGACTGCAGGAGAACCAGCGGTCGACCCGGCAAACAGGGAATCCCCCGCGCGCACCGCCAGCCGGGGCCGGTGTGCGAGCGGCAAGAGGAAACTAACAACGGCGATTCCGCAGGTCAATGGAGCGGGACACGTCGCGGCGGCCCCAGCAGACGGGTTTGACGTACGGGGGGAGTCGTCGCGAGAATTCCCCGGCTGTTTGCCTCCTTCAGTTGGCCAGGTTTCCGCACGATCGCGCCGAGAGTCGCAAGTGAACGCCATCCACGTACTCATCGATTTCGAAAGCGTTCAACCGGAAGCGCTGGCGCAGATGGTTCCCGAAAAGTTCCATGTCAGCGTGTTCGTGGGGGCGAATCAGGCCAAGTTGTCCTACGAGTTCGCGGCAGCGATGCAGGAATTGGGATCGCGCGGTCAGTACGTCAAGATCTCCGGTGTCGGGATGAACGCGCTCGACTTTCATATCGCGTACTACATCGGACGAATCACGATCGCGGATCCTGCCGCGGCGATTTATATCGTGTCGCGGGATACGGGATTTGACCCGTTGATTCAGCATCTGTTGTCGAAGAGGATCAAGGCGAAACGGTTCGAGAGCGTTTATGAGATTCCGGGGCTGTCACCCCCTCCGCCGGCACTTCCCCCACCGACACCGACCGCAGCCAAACCAGTCACTCCGAAGAAACCGGCCCAGACCGCGTCGATCAGCACTGCCCCTCCACGCAAGCCGGCGGCCGTCGCTGCCAAAGCGAAGGGTGCCGCTTCGGTCATGGTGCTAACCGATCCGGTCGCGATGGTTCTCACACAACTTCAAAAAACCAAAGCCAACAAGCCGCGCACCGTTACGGCGCTCAGCAATGCCATCAGCTCGGTATTCCATAAAAAACTCTCCGACATCGAAGTGGAGAATTTGATCAAAAAACTCGAGAACCAGGGCTGGCTGAAGATCGATGGGAAGAACATCGTGTACTCCCTGAGGTAAGTACCCGTCCAGAATAAAAACCCCATTCTTCTTCCAGTTTTTTCGTGTGTTTCGTGCCTTTCGTGGTTCCAGATCTCTGCTCACACCGTGAGCGAGCGATTTGACGCGGTGCCGGACGATTTCGCATCTGCGATGACCGAGCCCGTTGTTTGCTTGTGGTTTGACGGACAATCGGAACCACCCCCGACAGGAAGCGGCATCAAACTCCCGCTTCCTGTCGGGCGCGGCTCCATCAAAATGTCTCAACGCGGAGCGCGCGGAGTATAATTGTGGCTCGCGGCCACGGCACCCGCAAAATTGACGGGTGCCGATCACTGTGGGACAATCTGTGACGGGCGTTCACTCCACCTTGGGGAGTTGAATTCCCGACCCGCCGCAATCGCTCGCCCACCCCATCGGTCTCATGAATCCCGCACTGCTGCTGATCGCGTTTGGGTTTGCCGCCCAGGCCCACGAGCCGGTCGACTTTCTCTTTGACGTTCGTCCGATTCTCTCGGAGCATTGCTACACCTGCCACGGACCCGACGACAAAGCCCGCAAGGCCGACTTGAGACTCGATCGTCCAGAATCGTTTAAGAAAAAGCTCCCCTCGGGAGCGGTGCTGGTCTCCGCAGGGCATCCCGAAGAGAGCGACCTGCTCCAGCGTTTGAATTCCGACGACGAGAACGAGGTGATGCCGCCGCTCGCAGCATCCGGCGGTGGATCCCGGAGGGTCCCCCGCACCCGCAAAAGTCACATTGGGCGTTCAAGTCCCTGGCAGTGGTTCCAATTCCGGCGATCGGTCCCGCGGAATCCGCCCGCAATCCGATCGATCATTTCGTGATCGCCAAGCTCGCCCGGCAGGGAATTCGTCCATCGGGAGAGGCCCGACGCGACATACTGTTGCGACGGCTGTCGCTCGATCTGACGGGGCTTCCTGCCACCACCGAGGAAATCGCCACGTTCGTGGCCGACGATTCTCCCGACGCCTTCGACCGCCAGGTCGAACGGCTGCTTGCGTCTCCCCGCTATGGCGAGCGGTTGGCCAATGACTGGCTCGATCTGGCGCGCTACGCCGACACGTACGGCTATCAGTCCGACGTGGATCGCGACATGTCCCCCTGGCGTGATTGGGTGATCGGCGCGTTCAATCGCAATCTGCCGTACGATCAGTTCATCGAGTGGCAGATCGCCGGCGACTTGCTCCCCGCTCCCACCCGTGACCAATACCTCGCGACGGCGTTCAACCGTCTGCATCGGCAGACGAACGAGGGGGGGAGCATTGAAGAGGAGTTCCGCACGGAATATGTCGCCGACCGGGTCCACACCTTTGGGACCGCGTTCCTGTGTTTGACGCTGGAAGGCTCGCGGTGCCA
>JAPLOC010000614.1 GCA_026692825.1 Planctomycetota bacterium
CGGCGGACTTCCGGAGTAGTCAGAACGTCGAACGCCTTGGCATATTCTCCGGTCAGTTCCCGGACCGCTTTGGTCCGTTCGACCCGGGAGAGTTCCTGTTCGACATGGGACAGCAATGCCTGCCGACTGAGCAGCCGACTGGCGCTGTCGACCGGGGGGAGCGGGCGAAAATCGGCCGCGTTGGCATTTTGCGGGACGAACATCGGGTCGTACCCGCCCCCCAGAAAGCCGGCAAAGAATCCAGGAAAAATGTGATTATTGGCCGACACCTGGTTGGCGGGGGCATTCAGACTGATGGCGGCCGGCATGCTCTGCGCACCCGGGTGGGGGGACTGGGGCCGGCGGTTCCGTTTCCGTTCTTCGTGGTTCATCACCGCGCCAAAACAGGGGAAATCATCGGGGGCGTTTTGGGGATTGGTCGCGGGGCGCACATGCCGGCGCCCGGTCAGCATGTGATGCATCGCGACAGTGTGGGTGTTGTCGAGATGGGTGACCGACCGGATTTGCGCGAATTCGTGAACCCGCTGGGCGAGCTTGGGGAGGTGTTCGCCGACAAACACATCTGGAACACTCGACGGGATCGGCTGGAATTCGCCTCGAATACCTGAAGGCGCGTGTGGCTTAAGATCCCACAGATCCTGGTGAGCCGGCGCTCCGAACATGAACAGAACAATGCAGGACCGCGCCCGGCCAAAACTCGATCGGGCGACCGCCGGCGGGGCGGGAGCGGCCGCGGCCCGGGCTGACAGAAGTCGCGGGAGAGACAAACCAAATGCCCCCAGTCCCCCGACGCGCAGCCACTCGCGGCGGGAAACTCCCTCACAGTTCCAGTGGGGTTGGCCAGGCAGACTCAGCATGTGGGAATCTCCAATGAACGCATCAGAGTATATCGACCCATCGTCGCGGTTGCATCCAATGACCACGATAACTAGAATGCCGAATTCGGTTTACGAACCCACACCATGCCGGTGCGGGTTCGTCTTGTTTGCATTCGTGGAAGCGCGTTCCTGCCGCGGCGGCGCCCGGAGGGAACCCTGGGAGTGTGCGGCGTGGCGATTGACAAGAGTCTGAAGCGGAAGGGGCGATTGGTCCGTTCGCGCAATGTTCTGAAGCGTGAAGAACGCGTCGACCAGATGAAGGCCCAGGAAACCTGGCTCGAAGGGATCAGCCCGATCGGCCTCCCCAAGACCCGGGTGATCAAGATCTCGACCAAGAAGAAGGTCAAGAAAAAGGAAGAAGCGGGCGACGCCAAGGGCGGAAAAGCCGCTGGCAAGGCGGCTGGCAAAGCAGCGGGCAAAGCCGCTGCCAAGAAGTAGTTCGCGTCGCGCGGCGTCAATACAACGGCGGAAGTCGCATCGCTCTGGCGGTCGGCTTCCGCTGGTGCGTTCTTTGACGTTCCGACCTTCGGCACGCCACGGACGGCAATACTCCACAGTCGACAATCCCCGCTGGGAATCTCATGGTGTCGCCATTCGGTCCCCCTGCGCCCCGTCCGGAGTGGCGTGACAAGTTTCCGGTTCGGCCGGGTGTCACCTACCTCAATCATGGCTCGTTCGGTCCGTCGCCCCACGTGGTGCTGGCGGCTCGAAACGAATGGTCCCAAAAGCTCGAAAGCGAGCCGATGGACTTCTTTCTTCGGCAGATGGAAGACCAGCTCGACCTCGCCCGGGATCAATTGGGGAAATTCGTCGGGACCGCCGGTCGGCAACTCGCGTTCGTCGACAACGCCACATTCGCCATGAATGTGGTCGCGGAAGGGTTCCCGCTCAAGCCGGGAGACCAAGTTCTCGCCAACGATCATGAATACGGCGCGGTTCTGAGGATCTGGCGACAACGCTGCAAGGAGGCGGGTGCCGAGCTGGTGGTGCAGTCCCTTCCCGAACGATTCGAGACGGAACAGCAGGTGGTCGACGCCTTGTTCGCTGGTGTGACCGACCGAACGCGACTTGTGATCATCAGTCACATCACCTCGCCGACCGCAGTCGTGCTGCCGGTCGACGCGATCTGCAAACAGGCTAGAAAACGAGGAATCGCCGTCTGTATTGACGGCCCTCACGCCCCCGCCGCCGTCTCTGTCGACATCGATCGGCTGGGCTGCGATTTCTACTGCGCCAGTCTGCACAAGTGGCTCTCCGCTCCGTTCGGGTCTGGGTTTCTCTACGTTCATCCGCGCTGGCAATCTCGGATCGAGCCGACAATTGTCAGTTGGGGCAACAGTCTTTCGGGACGGACCAGTTCCTGGCTCGACCCGTTCAACTGGCTGGGAACCCGCGACCCGGCGGCGTTTCTGGCAGTCCCGACCGCGATCGAATTTCTGTCGGGACTGACGGCTCCCGATTCAACCGACTGGGACGGCCCGCGATCGGGAGTCGGGGTGTTTCAACACTATTCCCATGAGTTGGTCCGCTACGCCCGGACTCGAATTGTCGGACTCACCGGATTGGAACCGATGGTGCCGGATTCCGCCGATTGGTATTCGACGATGATTTCGCTCCCGCTGCCCGCGTATGTCCCGGAGCCCGAGTCACCCCACGCCCACCAGATGCAGCACGAGTTGTGGCGACGGTTTCAGATCGAAGCCCCGATTGTGAATTGGCGGGGGCGACGGTTCGTGCGCGTGTCGGCACATCTTTACAACGGGATCGCCCAGATCGATCGACTGGTCGAAGCGCTGACAGAGCTGCTGGGTGAACTGAGGTCGGCGGATTCAGGCAACGGTCCGCGAGAAGGCTAAGTAGCCGTCCAAGATCAGATCATTCTGACCGAACTGCGGTATGTCGTTGTGCGGCCCTGCGAGTGCGTACGCCAGACGGAAAGAATTTGACAGGATGAAGAGGATGAAAGGGA
>JAPLOC010000615.1 GCA_026692825.1 Planctomycetota bacterium
AAAGGAAGCTCCGAGAGATGAGACCACCCCGGTTACTCCCTGCGATATTGCTGATGACCGGGGGGATCCTCTTCCTCGGTGCCGGCATCGTCTACTTGAATGCCCGATCCGCACAGACGACCGAACAGGAGCGGCGGGATCGACACTGGCTGAATGTCCAGAGACTGGCGGCGAAGACCTTTCCGCGAATGCTCCCGGGAGAGGAAAAACCGGCCCCCGCGCCGCTCCCGAACATCGCGTGGATGATCGCCCTGGGCGTCGCGGGGGTCGCGACCGAAGGACTGGCAGTCGGGCTGTTTGTCCTCAGTTTGCGGAGCCACGTTGTGGAGTCTCGACGATCGTCCAGTGACGCGGCGTCGTAGGAACGCCGTCCGCCACATGTCGCGACGACGCTCCTGCGGCGTCGCGCCCGACAGCGCAGCCGGTGGACAGGTCGGCAAAGGTGCCCCCCCATTTGGCTTCTGAATCGCGCGACGGTCATTTCCGATTCGGTGTTTAAATCTGTCTCCACTCAACTCTGCCGAAGTCGTCCAGACCGCGGCGTCGTAGGAACGCCGTCCGCTACAGGTCCGTACGAGTCCCCTCAAGCGCTGCGGATTACCGTCGGCCCAGTGACTCATCCCCCAGACGCGACTCCGGAAACATGTTCATCCATAGCATCGCAAAAATCGCCGGCCCGGTTCCGAACAGTAGACACCCAACCGGTAGTCCGACAACGATTGCGAATATCGCGGGTACCCATTCGCCAAACCACAGCATCTGAACGACAAACCAAAGAACCGGCGGAACCGCTCCCAGCAGGCCGCAGGTGTAAAAAGCTCTCGCGACGGCACGGTCTTCCCGGCGGCAGGTCCGAATTCGCCGCTCGAACAAGAGCTTCTCCTCTTCCTCGTCGATCATCGACAGCGAACCCGCCCGGAAAGATCCTGATGCGGTTCCGTTTGCTTGTCTCGCGGAAAACTCCCCCTTCCGAATAACTCGTCGTTCCCCAGTATCGATTCCGGAAAAAGCCTGAGCCAAATCCAGGCACCAGCGGCGGGGCCAATGCCAAATACAGGAAGCGCAGCCGCCGCGAAAGCGATGGCACCCACCCATTGCAAGACATCGCGGGGACTGCTCTCACCGTCCCGCAGCACGACGACAAACAACGAGAGCGAGCCGATCACTCCCGCAGCCAAAAACACTCTCCAAACGCCGCGGCGAATGCGTGTTTTCATGGCGATCCGGGCCGGCGGTAAACGATATCCGCTTCCTGACGGGCGCGGCTCTGTGTGGACACTTCGTTTTCGACCGCGGGGCGCAACAGAACCGTCCGTCACACCGCTGTATAACCGCCATCGACCATCAGGTGCGCTCCCGTCACATAGGAAGCGTCGTCGGAAACAAGGAAGAGAATCGCCGACGCGATTTCACTCGGGTCGGCGATCCGTTTCATCATGCAGCTTCCCCCCCAGGTCGGATCCTTATCCGCAGCGGCACGATCCATGCCCTCCTGCCGAGACAGCCGTTCGACAATTTGCGTCCAGACCGTTCCCGGACAGACC
>JAPLOC010000616.1 GCA_026692825.1 Planctomycetota bacterium
GCGTTTGTCGTTCGGTTGGGCACCGCCTGAGGATCTTTTCGATGTCGGGTCGAAAACCGATGTCGAGCATGCGGTCGGCTTCATCCAGCACGACGATCTTAAGTCCATCGAGCGACAGCACCCGGCGGGTGAGCAAGTCGATGATTCGACCGGGGGTGCCGATGACGATTTGGGAACCGCGGCGGATGTCGTCAATCTGCCGCTGGATGGTTTTGCCCCCCACACAGCAGGCGAACTTGATGGGGCGGGTGAATGCGAGTTTTTCGCATTCCGCAGCGACCTGAGCGCTCAATTCCCGGGTGGGAGTCAGAACCAAGGCCTGGACGTGCGGCTCGTCTTCATCGATCAATTCGAGAATGGGAAGACAAAATGCTGCCGTCTTTCCGGTTCCGGTGCGTGCCTGGCCAATGCAGTCGCGCCCCGTCAGGGCCTCAGGAATGAAGGCCGACTGAATTGAACTTGGTACCTCGTAATTGACGTTCGCAAGTGCCTTGAGTGTATCGGGCGAAAGACCCAACTGACGGAACCCGAGTACGGGTTCGGAACTGCCTTGTGACAAGTAGGAAACTCCTGAAGAAACGAGAACTCTGGTTGCCGGCCATTCACCTTCCGGCTGCGCGCTGCGACCCTTTCCCGGGCCGACTCCAACACGACGATCTGATCTGTGGCCCTCTGTCGCCACACGATTCATCAAAATTCTTCGATTCATTAAGAGTAAGGGTTCGGGTGAGGTTCGTCAATGGGATAACATGGAAATCAGACTCTTCACGTTGAATTCACCCCATCCAACCGGACCACATGACCGCAGCTCAACCTGGCACTCACTGGGATCCTCAGCTCTATCAAGGAAGTCATTCGTTCGTTTGGAAACTCGGGGCGTCGGTGGTCGAGCTGCTGGCTCCCCAGTCGGGGGAGCGGATCCTCGATCTGGGTTGCGGCACGGGGCAACTGACTGCGGAGATCGCCAAGAGTGGTGCCGACGTTGTGGGGATCGACAATTCCGCGAAAATGCTCGACGAAGCCCGGCGGAACCATCCCGGAATACGTTTTCAGCAAGGGGACGCCCGAACCTTCGCCGTCGACGAGCCTTTCGATGCCCTGTTTTCAAACGCCGTTTTGCACTGGGTCAAGCCTCCAGAACAGGCGGTCGGGCGGATTCATGCCGCGATAAAGCCGGGGGGAAGGTTTGTCGCCGAGTTTGGCGGCCGGGGGAATACCGAGTTGATGCAGGAGGCGTTTCGGCGGCTGGTGCGGGAGGCGGGGATCAGCGAGTTTGAAACGCCGTGGTACTTCCCGGGAATCGGCGAGTACGCTTCGCTCCTGGAAGCCCACGGTTTCGAGGTCACGAATGCGGCGCTGGTCGATCGACCGACCGCGCTGGATGGGGAACATGGCCTGCGGAACTGGTTCGAAATGTTCCTTTCGAACACATTGGATCAGCTTCCAACCGTCGAACTGCGGTCGCGGTTGCTGGAGGATGTCGAAGGCGAGCTGAGGCCTCGGCTGTACCGGAATGGAACATGGTACGCCGACTATCGCCGGCTGAGGCTGGTCGCGCGGCGGCTGTGATCGCACGGAACCTGTCCGGTAGTTATACCACGCACGGCCGAAAACGAGACAATTTCGGAGAGCCGCGCCCGTCAGGAATCGGTATCAAACGCCCGCTTCCTGACGGGCGCGGCTCCATAAAAATGTCTCAACGCGGACCGCGCTGAGTATATACCCCGCGCGGCGTCAATTCCGACGATTCGCGTCCCCAGACCCCATCCGGCTCGTCCGGATGGTGAATGAGATCGACAGCTAGAAAAATGCCCCC
>JAPLOC010000617.1:0-1160 GCA_026692825.1 Planctomycetota bacterium
TCCACCTTGCGTTCCAACTGGTCCAGTTTCGACAACAAATCGACCCGGGCGACCGTCTGTCCGGGAGCGGTATTGGCGAAATTTTCGAGACACTTGGGCGGGGTGATGGCGGTGGTGTAATTCGCAGGCAGATACGCCTGTTCGCGATTGACGTCAAACGGGTTGTACGACGCCCCCAGGTACGCCGCCCCCTGATAACCGGGGTAGAGGTACACGCTTTGCGCCGCAGGAAGGCCGACGTACGCGGGAACCCCCGGTCGATTCGCTCCTCGCACCTTGGCGACATACGAACCGACCGATGGGAACTTCTGCGGCAGATTCACCGACGTCGAACCGAACTTGCCGGTCAACATCCAGTGCGCTCCCGCGAAGTGATCGCCGTTGTCGTGATGCACCGAACGGACGAAGACCATCTTGTCGGCGTGCTGCGCGTGGAGCGGGAGAATCTCGGAGATGAACATCCCGGGAACATTCGTGGCGATCGCGTCCCACGGACCGCGATAGTCGGAGGATGCCTCCGGTTTGGGGTCGTACGTTTCGAGCTGGCTCGGGCCACCATCGAGCCACAGTAGAATCACCGACCTGTTGTTGCGCTCGGCAGCCCCCTGGGCGCGCAACCGCAACAGGTCTGACAATCCGAGCCCGGAGAGTCCCAGAAAACCGGCTTTGATGGCAGTCCGGCGACTCAGTCCCTGGCAATTGGTGGAATCGGGACCGCGGGTGATGTTCAGCATGGCAATGGCTCTGACGGGAATCGACGGTGGCGAATGACTTCCAACTGGAAGATTCGCCAATTCAAATCAGATCATACTCAGCCATTGACGAGACGGACAAGCAGACTTTGATATCGCCGAGCCAACCGACAGACGCCCGAGTCTACGGCCGCTTCGCAGGCTGAGATTTCTAACGAACGGGCCCTCCCTATTTGGAGTGTCTCCGATGAAACGGAGCTTTTCGTTGGTCCGCCATCGGCTCCCGACAGGCAGCATAGGACCGTGACCGAATTGCAACGCGATTTAGTGGTCGCGGCACAAACCAGATCTTTCGGATCAGCGCCCCAGTCATTGTCCTCTCGGAGCCCGCGCGCTCGACGTTGTCGACGTCTGGCGGCGGCGCGACGCATCAGCCGTTTGACAAGTGATATCGACCGTGGGTAGAGT
>JAPLOC010000617.1:1186-3336 GCA_026692825.1 Planctomycetota bacterium
CCAGGGGAGCGCTGGACAGCGGCCACCCGACCCGTCGAGCGTGGTTCTTCGGTCTTATCGATCGAATTCATCGTGGATGGCGAGGCAGGGGCGTTGAACGGCGCTTCGAATCCAGCGGCGCTTTGGGAGAAATCCCTGGTGAGTGTTTCCACCCCATTTCTTGTTCGACGAGGAGAGACAACGATGACGAAGTCGCGTGCTGCGCAGTTCCTGGCCGGCTTGGCCCTGTTGGCGATGGTTGGCGTGTTCGCAGGTGATGCCCTGGCTCAGAAGACCAAGGGGAAGACCCGTGCCGCCACCACCAAACAGTTGATGAAAGGGCTTGTCGCCCCGACCTGTGGCGATCTGAAAAAACTGCTCGAAGAGAAAGAAATCAACTGGGACAATGTGGGGGTCAAGGCAGCCGTGCTGAATGAATCCGGCTACCTGCTGCTCGACGACGGCCGCTGCCCGGATGGCGATTGGGCGAAGTCGTCGGAAGCGATTCAGAAGGCGTCCGCAGCGATTCTCGAAGCCGCCGGCAATAAAGACGCCGACGCTGCCAACGCCGCTTTCAAGAAGTTGACGGGTGAAGGCTGCGCCGCCTGCCACAAGGTCCACAAAAACTAATTCAACGAAAACCGTCTGCGGAGTTTTCGCAGACGGTTGGCGCGTGTTGAACGCCGTGGTGCGTGCGAATTCGCCCGTTCCACGGCGTTCTGTGTTTCAGGGCACTCGGGCGATTTGGCGTTTTTTCCCACGCGTTAAGTACTTCCCAACAGCTTTTCAACCACCTTCCCCCCCACATCAGTCAAGCGGAAGTCGCGCCCTTGAAAGCGGTAGGTGAGTTTCAGGTGATCAATGCCGAACAAGTGCAGAAACGTCGCCTGCAGATCGTGAACGTGGACGGGGTCTTCCACAATGCCCCAGCCAATGTCGTCGGTCTTGCCGATCACCTGGGCCCCTTTGATTCCCCCGCCTGCGCACCACAGACTGAACGCGAACGGATGATGATCGCGGCCCGTCACCTTTTCGTAGCCTTTGCGGTTCTCGCCTAACGGGGTACGGCCAAACTCACTGGCCCAGACGACCAGGGTGCTGTCGAGCAGCCCCCGCTGTTTCAGGTCTTTGATCAGCGCGGCGACCGGCTGGTCGGCCATCTGACAGGCCAGCCCCAGTTCGCCGTCCAGATCGCTGTGATGGTCCCACGACGCATGGACCAGATTGACGAACCGCACGCCGCGCTCGACCAGTCGCCGGGCGAGCAGGCAGTTGCGGGCGAACGCTTCATAACATCCCTTGGGTCCGCCGCGCCAGCCCCCCAGTTCAGGCTCGGGCCGACCCAGTCCATACGCCTCTTGCGTCTCCTTCGTCTCCCCCGAAAGATCGATCAACTCCGGGGCGGCGGTCTGCATGCGGTGGGCGAGTTCGTACGCCGCAATTCGGCTGGCGATTTCCGGATCGTGCAGCGCCGCCAGTCGCTGGCGATTGAGCGCGGTGACACCCGCGATTGTCTGTGCCTGCAGTTCACTCGAAACGCCGGCAGGGTTGGCGAGATTCAACACCGGCTCCCCCTGATTGCGAAACAACACCCCCGCGAAGCTCGAAGGAAGAAAACCGCTCCCCCAGTTCGACGTCCCGCCGCTGGTCCCCCGTCCCGCGGTCAGCACGACGAAGCCAGGCAGGTTCTGTGTCTCGGCACCCAACCCATACGCCAGCCACGACCCGATACTCGGCCGGCCAAACATCTGCGACCCGGTGTTGAGCAGCAACTGCCCGGGATGATGATTGAACGCCTCGGTGTGCATCGAGCGGACGAGCGCGATCTCATCGACGCAGGTCGCCAGGTGCGGGAGGTAGTCGGACAGTTCCGTCCCACACTGACCGTGCGGCTTGAACGTCCGGGGACACCCCATCAACCGGGCGGTTTCTTTTTGCAAAAAGGCGAATCGGACGTTTTCAGTCATCGATTCGGGAAGGGGCTGACCGTCGAGTTCGTTGAGTTTGGGCTTGGGATCGAACAAGTCGATCTGACTGGGGGCCCCTTCGAGGTAGATGTAGATGCACGCCTTCGCTTTGGCGGGGAACTGTCCCCGTTTCGCTGCCAGGGGAGTGGCCCCCGCATCGTCGGCGAGCAACCCTTGATCTCGGAGCAGCGTCGCCAGCGCGAG
>JAPLOC010000618.1 GCA_026692825.1 Planctomycetota bacterium
AAAAACTGGTCCGACCTCCTCAACACCCCCTAACCTTCATCCTTCATCCTTCATCCTTCCCACCAGCCCCATCACCCCCAGCGCATAAAACGAATACTCTACATCTGCCACAGTATCCCACGTCGCGCCGCGAAAGCCGCCGTCCGGAAATTCCAGTGTGGACAGGAACTGTCGAAGCTCCGCCGGGTCGAACGTGTCTGTCAGCCCCAGGTCGAGCGCGGTCAGCAGGCCGGTGAAGGTCGAAAGAGAGTCGGCGAACGGGACACGGGTATTCGCCTGGAACCCTCCTTCACCACTGCGAACGTCTTTGAGAAATCCACGAACGTCGTCACGCACGGCGTCGTCGACCGCTCCCAGCATCTGTAACAGCGCGACAGCGGCCGCGGTGGGGTTCGTGCCGCTTCGCTGCATCGGACCGATTTCTACAAAGCCGCCGTCCGCCCGTTGGCGGTCGAAAACAAATCGCTGCAACCGCTCGAGTTCCGGAGCCTGTCGTCCGATCAATTCGTAGCACAACGCCACAAGAAACGAGTGATACGTACTCCCGGCGGCACCATCGTGCGTCTTGGCGTAGCCGCCGTCCGAGGTCCGAAAACTCTCAAGGAGTGACGCCAATCGGTCGGGCCAGTCGGCGGGGGCTTGGGCCAGAACATCGACTCCGCCGTGCAGTTGCACCATGAGAGCGCAATACAGCCAACTGACGAGATCGACCACCGAAACGTGCATGTCGGTTCGACTGGCCAGATACCGTGCGATCGCGGCGCATTCGGGGGGCCGGAGCGCACCGAGCAACGCGAGCCCTCGAACGGCGAAGCTGGTGTAGTAAAGGTCAGATTCCGTGTCGCGTCCGCGGAAACCGCCGTCGGGATTCTGCCGGCCTAAAAAGAACCGCTGGTGTTTTTCTCGCTGTTCTGGAGAGATCCCCACCAATCCTTGCGACAGCCGCTCGCCCAGTCGGAACAGGTACGGCTCGGAAGGCATGAAGGCGGGAAAAACAGTCGGAGGGACGCCCCTCGGGAGAAGGGGTGCGGGACGTGGGGAATGCTGCGAGGAGAAAGATCGCCGACGAGCGGAAAACGACGAACAGCGACAATCCCCGGGGCAGGAGTGTATGATCTGGCCGGAAGCCCGGTCAACGCGGCGGAATCAGACCCTGCACGTCGCTGGATGAATCGGGCTGTTGCGTTGACCGTAGACAACTGTCCCGTACACCGGCGATTCCGCACGCGATGTCCGCAGAAATTCCCGAACGCATCGGCAAATACACCATCCGGGAACGGATCGGATCGGGTGGCATGGGGCATGTCTACCTGGGGACCGATCCAGAATCGGGAGAACAGGTGGCGGTCAAGGTTTTGACCGCCAGTCTTGCCCGCGAGGAAGGATTCGTCGAGCGGTTCAATCGCGAAATTGACGCGATGCGCACTCTGGCGCATCCGCATGTCGTCAAGCTGTACGACTACGGTGTGGATGGCGAAAACTACTACCTCGCGATGGAATATGTGCGGGGTGAAACGCTGCTCGGAATGCTGCGTCGGGTTCGGCGCATTCCCTGGCGGAAAGCCTTTGAAATCGCGATCGAGATTTGTGGTGCCCTCAAGGCCGCTCACGATCATGGAATCATCCACCGCGATCTGAAGCCGTCGAACTTGCTGCTGGACGCGGAAGAACACGTGCGACTGACTGATTTTGGGGTCGCGCAGGTGTTCGATACCCAGCGTCTCACCGTCACCGGGGGAGTGATTGGAACCGCCGAGTACATGTCGCCAGAGCAGGCCGAAGGAAAGCGGGCAACCAAGCAAAGCGACCTGTATTCCCTTGGCGTGGTGCTGTATGTGATGGTCACGGGACGGACGCCATTCAGCGGCAACAGCACGGTCGAAGTGATGCAGAAGCACCGGTTTGGCCTGTTCGACCATCCGCGGGCGATTGTTCCCGACTTGCCGGCACGGGTGGACGAAACGATTTGCAAACTCCTCGAAAAAGATCCCCAGAAGCGTTTTCCAGACGCCTACGTGCTGTTGCGACACCTCCAATCGGTGCTGAAGATCGAGAATCGCGTCATCGAACGCGGCGAGACAGTCACCGAGAATTCCGACCTCGAAGAGGCCTCAACAACGTCCGTCGCCGAAAACGGCGACCAGGTCGCTGCGGAAATGGTTGCCCAGGCGGGGCACGCCACCGTGATGAAAGGGTTGATTCGCGCCGAACTGGAGGAAATGCAAAAGGGGCACCCGATCACCGAATGGCTGTCGACCACTCCCGCGCTGATCGGACTGCTGCTCGCATTGGCGCTGGGGGTCTGGTGGCTGTGGCCCCGCGATCTGACCGACGAACAGCTCTTTGAACGTGGGGTGGCGTTGATGGCGCAGGGGGAGGGTTTGAATTACCTGCAAGCCCGGAAAGAAGCGTTTCAACCACTGCTGGAACGGGACTCAGACACTTGGGGGGAACGCGTGAAACCCTACCTGGACAACATCGAATTGTATGATCGTCGCAGAAAGGCCGGCCGCGCGGGGAGTGAACCTGCTTCCCGGGAAGCGAAAGCGGCCACCGATGATGTCGAGCCGCGACGGCTGATTCGCCGAGCAGAAGAATACCGCCGGACCGGTGACGTCGCCCGCGCAGTGCAGATGTTGTCGCACCTGAAATCACTGCTTCGCGACGACTCCGCACGATCGGCAACCAGCGAAGATGTCGACCGATTGTTGAGCGAAATGCACGACGATAAACAATTTGCCGCCACGGACGCGTATGTCGCCGAGACGCTGGCCCGCGCCGAGAAGTTGGCGGAACAAGGGAAAAATGATGCCGCCGGGGAGCTATTGGCGGCGCTGCGAAAACTTTACGCCGACATCCCCGCGATCCAGGATCGGATCCGTGGGGTGGAACAACGGATATTCGGCAATCGAAACACATTGCCAAAGGAGCCGGTGTCAGGGATTGAAGCCGAGGTGTCGGCAGAAGAAACCCCCGCCGCAGAAAACCATCCCCAGCAAGTCAAATGACGATCCGAACGCAGAGACACTTCTTGGATGGCGACACAACAAGGAAACGACAATGACGACTTCCGATACCGCCGTGATCGAGGATGTCGCACGGTGCCAGCGCATCATGGCCCACGCCTGGATGGTGCGGACGTTTGTGAAACACTCACCGGAGGTGGAGGAATTTCCCGAACTGATGGAGATTGTCCGGAGTGTGTTTGACCTGTCCCGAGCGCTTGAAACACGCGTCGATGACCCGCCGGGATACTTCAAAATGTTGCACAAGAAGCTCGCCGGCCTGAAAGCCGCCAGCGCGCAATTCGCGAAAGACGCTCCGCTTGCCTCGGGTCATACGAACTTTCAGCAAGCCGTGATTTCGATCGCCGCGTGTGTCGACGCTTTGGGCGAGTTGCTGGCGCGAAACTACACTCCTCCCAAGCCCCCTCCGTCGGTTCGAGCGGGAGAATCGTCCGTCGCGGATTCCCGCGATTTTGAGGTCGCGGTTGAGGTTCAGGAGGAGCCGGTGGAATAGCCCGGAAACAGCGTTCGCGTCACGCCGCCTCACGTTGCCGGGCGGCGACAGTTTCCCTCAGTTGCGAAAGTCGGCCGAGCTGAAACCCGGACTTCAGAATCGCGATCGCCAATTCCGGAGACGCCAGCATCGCCATTTCGCGTGGACGACCCGACGCGAGGGGATCGTTCCAGCCGTCCACAATCGACGAATTCGTCGCGAGACTATCTGGATTTGCGAGTTGAATTCCCGACGCGGGCCTGCCGGGATGCAATCCCACCTCGACGAATTCCCCAGTGGATTCACGCAGGAATCCGCACAGGACGTCCAACGACACCTCGCCAGCGTGCGCGGTTCCGAAGTAACAGTCGGGAGTCGCCAACTCATTTCGACGCACCTGTCGCCGCCAGCGAATCGCGAACAGTCGTTTGATCAGCGCCAACA
>JAPLOC010000619.1 GCA_026692825.1 Planctomycetota bacterium
TTGACGGACAATCGGAACCACGAAAGGCACGAAACACACGAAAGGCATACACAAAAATCAACCGCCCGCTGCATTACCAAAAACGGTGGCGTTTCCGGTGGCAGCGGCAGTTGACACTCGCACGGCCGACTTCCGTTGGTCGCTCGCCGTGGCACCCTTTGGCAATTCAGGCGGGTGGTTGTTTTTCTACCTGCCGATCTCATATGGGATTGCGCCTCGTCGAGATCACTTTCGCTTACACACGAACGTCGTCGTTTCTTGGACGGGCCGTGAACTCAATCGCGACGTCGTCCACGCACAGCCAGGCGCGCTCTTCGGGTGCGAGAACCAGATCGCCGGGTGAGGTCTTTTCCAGGATCAACGCCAGACCGACTCCCATTTCGATCTCGTTGGCACCATCTTCCTGGCTGCGCAACCGCTGAGACAGGGTCACTTCGCGGTATTCGTTCAATCGATCGTCGAAATCGAGATCAAGCCGAACTTTCGCGAAGTCCCGGACCCCCGACAGCAGATTCTTGGTCAACTCCCGATAGCCGAACAACACCAGAGACGCGGTGAAGTGAAACGCCAGCAGTTCACGAAACGCCCTGACATCACCGCCCGCCGCCACGCGCACGGTGACGTCGAATCGGCCCGCTCGCGGATTCCGCAGTTCCTGGGTGAGAATCGCCTTCGATCCGTTCGCGACGGTGATCGCGGAGCCCCCCGCGTGAAATCCAAACCCGAGGGCCGCGAACTGGTTTTCCGTTTTTTGCGGCTCGCCGCCACGCAGGATCTGAACGCCGAATGCCGAAGTGGTTGAGTCGGACGCGACAACCGGAGTCCCCCGCCACCCCTTGGCCCGCCCAGCCGGTCCGATTTCCAACAGCGGAACCTTGTCCTCGAATCGGGTATTCAGCAACAGGTCATACGAGAATGGTGGAACCAGGGCGAGGTTGCCGGTGCTTGGAACGCGTTCGGCGGTCGCAGGTGCCAGACCCAGCAGCGGCGCAATGGGTGTCCCCAATGTCGCCGCCATCGGTCTGCCGGTCGCGTCCGGAAACGTCGCCTCGTGGCCGATTCCCAGCAGATGCAGAATGGTGGCGGTCACATCCTGGGGTTCCATTCGGCCATCGCGCGGATACGCCCCGTGCCGGTCGCTGCTGCCATACACCTGCCCCCCGCTGATTCCCGCGCCGGCCAGTGCGTAACTGAAGACATGTCCCCAATGGTAGCGTCCCCCCTAGGGTCTCGCTCAACAGTCCCCGTTCATCCAGATCATCAAGCAGCGTCGAAAAGGTGACGTCAAACAGCGGACAGAGCACATCTTGAAGCCGATCGGAATTCTGCGCGTGCGTGTCCCACAGGGGATTGTTGACCGCTTCGTCCCCCGGTTCCCGACACCAGTTGACGTGGACGAGTCGCGCTCCCGCTTCGATCAGCCGCCGGCCCAAGAGAAGCGACCGACCCCATTTTGTCGGGCCATAGGCGGCCCGGACTCGCTCCGGTTCCAGACTGAGGTCAAACGCCCGCCGGGCCCGTCCGGATGCCAGCACGTCGAACGCCTGCTGGGTCTGCCGGTCGTATTCGAAAGCCCGCGGGCCACGCTCCAGCGACTGAAAATGCCCCTCAATCTGCGACAGCAGTGTCTGGCGATTGTTGAGCCGCAGCGGGGGAATTTCGTGCGGCAATGCCAGCTCCTCCAGCTGAAATCGCGGTGCCGAGGGATCGCAATCGCATCCAGTCGGGAAGCCAGACCGCGCTGTAGGCGGGCAACACCTCGCTCGGCTTGAGTCTCTTCACCACCGAACCCAGCCAGGGCCAGTCGGTCGTCGGGCTGATTTCCCGCGATTGCCGGCCGACATAGGGATACCCGGTCAGAACCCAATACCCGCTGGCGTCGTGCAGGTCATTGTGCGTCGTCAACGAGCGAACGATCGCCAATTTGTCGGCCCGGGCGGCGATCCGCGGCAGCAATTCGCCAATCTCCATCCCGGGCACGTTGGTCTGAATGGGCCGGAATTCCCCGCGAATCTCCGCGGGGGCTTCGGGTTTGGGATCCCACGTTTCGTGCTGCGGCGGTCCCCCCTGGAGCCACACATACAGCACATTCTTCGCCCGTCCAAACATCCCGTCGGCAGGTTGGGCGGTGGGCGCGGCCTGTGCCGCCAGCAATTGGGGCAGAGTCAGACCGAGCATGCTCAACCCACCCACGCGCAGCCACTCGCGACGTGTGGACCCCTGACAGAGTCGCGACGGGTCGGTTGTCAATGAGAGCATGAGACGTTCCTGAACCGGTGATCGAAATGCCGCGACGGGGATCGATTGGCTGGCGGATTTCGCAGGGCCGATCGTATGCGCGGAATGGTGCCAAAATCAACCGGAACCCATCGGGCACATTACCACGTCTGCCGCGCGATCACATGAGATTGGACCAGCGAAGCGAATTGAGCTGGACACAACCTGTCCATCCTCGTCATCCTGCTTTATTTCTCGAGCCACCAATTTGGCACGCACGAGATTCGAGGTGAGATTGCGTTCCACAGCGACGATCCGCCAGAATGGTTCCGATCCGACGACGGTTGATCGCGACGACGTACCAAGCCACCCCACACTCGTATCGCATCCAGCAGCATTCCCTTTGGAGCGGCTCTATGGACACCGACAGCGAACTCACAAAATTCAAATTGATGCTATTCGCGATCGTGGTTTTCATCGCGTCCGGATTCATGGCGTTCAACGAATTGCGGTACCTCGCCTTTGCGAAACGGGCCGACGCGAACCTCCTTCAGATTGAGGAGCGGACGAAACGCGGCCGATACGGCACGACCAGCGTCGTCCTGGCAATTCAGTACGAGTTTCGGGACACCGATGGAACCTCGCGGAAGGAAGAGGATATTGTCGGCACGTCCTGGCCGGTTCCCGAGTCGGCGACAACACCTATTGAGTTTCTGTCGGGAGTCAAAGGCAAGTCGCGGCTAAAGGGAAACAATCGGTTTTGGACCGTATGGCTGTTTTTCGGTTCGCTGATCCTGATGGCGACTGGAATCTACCGGCTTGCGCAAATGGCCAATGAACCCATCCGGCGGAGTGGACGGAGATCTTCCTGATCACCGAACAGGTGCGAGGATGTCGCGAAGTCTGAGCTGTGCCAGTGAGAGACGAGCCTCAACCGCTTCGACGACGAGCGTGCCGATGTTCTTTCCGGTCGCCTCGGACTGGGCACGGAGGCGCTCTTCCGTGGCCGGTGGGAGGCTGATCGTGATGGTCATGGTGA
>JAPLOC010000620.1 GCA_026692825.1 Planctomycetota bacterium
CTTGTCATACGAAAAATGGAACCGACTGGTCCAGCTCGACGAGACCCCCAACGTCAAATACCGCCGTGCCTGGACGATGGCTCAATACAAAGGTCGCCTGTTTTGTGGCACGCTCCCCACAGGCAAAGTCTGGTCGTTCGCGGCGGGAACGAGTGTAACCCACGATCGTGAGCTGCCGACGGGTTGGCATCACATCGCGGCGTCAAGAATCGGCAATCGCCTGAAGCTGTACGTCGACGGAAAACCGGTCGCCGACTCCGTGGAATTCGATCCCGCGAAATACGACCTTTCGACCAGCCTGCCATTAAAACTCGGAGCGGGATCAACCGACACATTCCGCGGTCGTCTCAGCGACGTCCGGCTGTATCGCGGGACGCTGACAGCAGAGGAGTTGAAGCGAATTTCGACGGCGGAGTAGTGCCACCCAATGGCGAACTCAGACGGGGGGCGTTCGTCGCGAAATGGGGGAGGTCAGCGTGGATTGTGAACCACGTTGACCTCCACGCGGTCGAGATGCCAACGGCAAGTACGCCTCGCGTCGATTACGCCCCCTGAACGATGACCGCGCTCGCCTGTCCCAGCCGGGTGACGTTGAGCTTCAGGAAGACGCGATTCTCCGCCTTCAGCGGTTCGCGGATGATGTTCAGGACGCAGTCCGGGTCAGGATTGGAATAGTTGAGCGTGGGAGGAACGAAGCCGTCCCGCAGGCCAATCAGCGAAGCCAGCAATTCCACTGCTCCCGAACCCGCCGCGGAATTCCCCAGGAAACTCTTGGGTGCGGTCACTGGAACTTTGTTCGCCACTGACCCGAAGACGTCGTGAATCGCCTGCGCCTCGGCGACGTCGGTCAGTTTATCCGACAAACCGTGAGCATTGATGTGGCCGATTTCGGCTGGCGTCAGTTTGGCGTCGCGCATCGCCCCTTTCATCGCCAGCGCCATGGCCGCCCGCAAATTGGGTCCAGCGGGCGAATTCACACAGGCGGAACCGGCTCCCAGCACGGTGCCGTAAATGGTGGCCCCCCGCCGTTTGGCATGCTGAATGTCTTCGAGAATCATCGCCCCCGCCCCTTCACCCACGACCTGTCCATTGCGACGGGCGTCGAACGGTCGGCTGGCGAGATCGGGCTGTTCGAAGTCGTGCGCTAGGTGGTCCCACAGCCGGGCGTGAATGGTTTTGAGCGCATGCAGCCGGGTGCCAGTCGCACCGGTGATGATCACGTCGGCATGACCCCGCGCGATGACCCGCAGCGCTTCACCGATCACCAAATTGGACGAGGCTTCGTCGATCGTGATGGAGTTGTTCGGACCCCGGGCGTCGGCGGTGATTCCAATATGACAGGCCGGCATGTTCGGCAGATACTTGAGCAACCAAAGTGGGAACAACTTGGGCATTCCCGCCTCGGCCCACAAATCCTGACTGAACTTGCCGTCCTCCTTGGAGACCGCTGCAAAACACCCTTCGGAAAGATCTTCCGGGACGCTGAACATCAGGTTCGCGCCGAATTCCACCCCCAGCCGCTCGGGCTCGACCGCCCCCTCTTTGATGCCCCCGTGATCCATCGCCAGATTCGCCGCCGCGTAACCCAATTGGATCTCGCGGCACATTACCCGGATCGCCTTTTTCTGTTCGCGGGTGCGGGCGAAGTTGGAAGGATTGAAATCGCGAATCTCGCCCCCGATGTGCTGTGGTGCCGGGGTGTATGCCAGGGTGGTGACCGGGCGGATACCGCTCGTCCCCGCGCGGAGGTTTTGGGAGTATTCGTCGAGACCGAGACCAATGGGGCAAACCACCCCCATCCCGGTAATGACGACCTGCCGCTCGGGATTCTGTTGGCCGGCCATTTTCTGTCGAGTACGCTCTTCCGATGGGACCGCCGCTGTTCACGATTCGGGCAGGGAATCCTGCTCGGAGGACGAATCGCGACACTCACGGAGCCGTGTGACGAACTGGCAATGTAGCGTTTTCAACCACCGGAGAGAAGTACAGTCTTCCCCGCAGCGGCACAACGCATTGACGATTCATTATGCGTTGACAGGAGCATCAACCGAACCGACAACCTGACGCAATCGATTTCCCCGACTGGTCGCGGGATCAAAACCGGCAGGCTCAGGTTCCCATCGGCATTTCCCCCTCCGCACCCTGAATCAGTCCACGTTGTGGCGTCGTACTCCGCACAGGAAGTTCATGTATGCCAGATCACTTATCGCCAGTTGGGGGATTCGGACGCACTCCCTTGAACAGCTTGCGGTCCAGCCGCGCGTTGAAGGGGGTGAAGCTGGCGCTGGCGTTTGGATCCTCGGCGATGTCCCGGCTGAACTCATGCACCTTGGCGTCGAGATTGTCGATATGGTGCAGCGCGACTGCCTCGGGGGTCATCGGGAGTTTCGGACTTCCGAACTCATAGGTCCCGTGGTGACTAAGAACCATATGCTTCAGCCGCAGCGCGGTCTCCAGGGGGAATGGCTCCCCCGACAGCCGTTCCGCTTCCGCGATTTTCGTGGCGAGAATCTCGATGCAGATGCTCAAATGTCCCAAAAGCTGCCCTTCGTCGGTGTATCCGTAGGGACCCGAGTAGGACAATTCACGGATCTTCCCCAGATCATGCAGAAAGATCCCCGCAAGCAGCAGATTTCGGTCAACGCCATTGAGCAGGTCGGCGCACCGCTGGGCGATTTCCAGCATGTTCACGACATGCTCCAGCAGCCCGCCTCGATACGCGTGGTGCGCCTTCATGCCGGCTGGAGCCGTGCAGAATGCCGTCATCAACGGTTCGTCAATCAAAAAGCAGTCGATCAGATTCCGCAACGGCTCGTTCGAGATCGAGTGCAGAATCTCTCGCAGCCGAGTTTGCAATGCCCCGACATCCTTCGTGGTCTGTCGCAAGAAATCCTCGGGATTGACGTACGATGTGGCGACCGGCTGCACCTGGTTGGCGATCATCTGCATCGCACCCTGAAACAGTTGCACCTTCCCCTTGATCAGCGCGTACTCGCCCGCGTTGAAATGCGCCACAGCCTCTTCGGTGACATTCCATTGGCGGGCCATCAGCGATCCGGTCCGATCCCGCAGCTCCAATAGCAGGTACAAAGCGGCGTTCCGGTTGACTCGGACCTGTTTGTCGGCGACGAAATAGACTTCTTCGACCGAATCGCCATCCGCCAACGTATTGATGAACCGACGCGCCATTTGACTACACTGAATGAGATTTGAGGGACCGCAGGAAAAACCGCGCCGTCTGAATCCGTTCCAACACGGTGCCTATCGGGAGTAGGGCCCCGATTTTCCCGGGATTGCCGATCCAAATCCCTCTTTGACCACCTCGGCGATCGCCTCGGCCGCCCGCAACGCGGATTCCCTGGAAACGTCCAAGTGCGTACACGCCCGAAGGCGTTTCGCACCGGTCGAGTTGATTTTGACCCCCTTCTCGACCAGTCGGGCCGACAACTGCGCCGCGGTTCCTAATCGGGAATCGACTTCGAAAAACACCAGATTCGTCTCTACCCCGTCGGCGTCAACGACGATCCCTTCGATTTCCCGAATGCGGTTGGCGAACAATTTGGCGTTCTCGTGA
>JAPLOC010000621.1 GCA_026692825.1 Planctomycetota bacterium
TTGAACGTAGTTCTCAGCGGCGACTTCCTTCCGATCGTTGGCGTTGCCACCGCTCCCGGCGTCCCACACACTGAAAATGATCCGCCGTTCGGTCGGGCTGTTGACCTGCATGCCGAAGTAGCCACGGTGGAACCCACACGCCATGTAGAAAGTCGTGACGGGATCGTCGACCGCAGTGACTTCGCTGTAAAAGCAATCGACCTCAATCTCTTTGGGGACCGGATAGGCCAAGTGGACCGAGGCGGCATTGCGCCTGGGATCCAAATTGAAATGGGCCGCTTCCACCGCCGGTCCGCTCAATTCAAGCGATTCAATATCTCCGTTCGCCGCGTCGGCTCCGTTGAGACCGGAAAGCTGAAACTTCTGATACCCCGGTTCACGAATGTCGAACGCGCCGAAATCCAGCCGCACGACCGCGTCGGNNNTCGCTTCCGCTTCGTGAGCTTCCTCTCCCAGTGACAGTCGCAGTTTGGAAACGCTATCTTTGGGTAGTCGCAAGCTGACGGCGGTCTCAATCCGGCCCGTTTTCGAGAATTCACCAAACCACAGCACGTGTTGCTGATCCCCCCGCCAGCGCCGCACCCCCTTCTCGTTCACAACTGCCCCTTCGGGATTGGGAGAGATATAGGCGGTCGCGGCAGGAACGCTGAGCGGTTTGGAATCCGCCGCGCGGGCCACGGTCACTGTTGACCCAACAACGATTCCAATCAACGCCAGAAACAGGAAGGACCGATTCATTGCGGAGGACGACATAAGAGCAGACAGGGGGTCGAAAGACTGTTTTGGATCAATGGTGCGACGCGGGCATTGTGTTTAGGACGCGACCCACGCCCGATTGCGGCTTCTTGAAGTGACGTGTATTCGGATCGCGACGTCGCTATTCAACAATCCCAGTCAACAATCCACGGGGGCGGGCGAATACGCACGCAGCCGCAGATACCCCGAGATCGCGATGATGACCACCGCCAGAGCGATGTTCACCCCCATCCAGAATCGGGAGTTCTGTCGCAGTTTTTCCATCCCGGCGGACCGCCCCACCAGGGCCGACGAAATGAAAAAGATCACAAACGCCAGAATGATCTTCGTTCCAATCAGCCCGTGATACAGGCCGTCCTTTTTGTGCGATCCGTCCATGATGACCCGGAAGTAGTTGAAAAATCCGGTCAGCAGAAAGACCCCGATGCCACCGTGTACGAATTTCTTCCAGTTCTGAATCACCGCGGCACGCAGAGTCAGGTGATCCTGGTCCGAAAGGGACTTCGCGGCGGCCGGACTGAGGACAAATCGCATGAAAAACGTCCCTCCGACCAAAACGACCGCAGTGAGAACGTGAAGGATGCGGGAAGCGACGAAAAGTCCGAACAACTGGGACAGATCCATGAGCCTGGGGGGGTGAATGGGTGGTGCCGATGATGACAGTGACCGCCGATTCTAGTGGTCAGGGGTTCGAGTTTCGACCTTCAGAGTCTGGCGGGAATCCTTCAATTGCTGTACATTTGCAACCAGATCCCTGTTTTCTCCGGAGTTCGCGAGGCGGTTGAGATGAGCGTGTACCTGGGCATCGACATTGGAACAAGCGGCACCAAGACGCTGGCGATGCGCCGCGATGGCAAGATCCTCGCGTCGGCGACCGCCGAGTATCCGCTGCTCAGTCCCAAACCCGGCTGGTCGGAACAGGATCCCGAACATTGGTGGCAAGCGACGATCAAAACGGTGCGAGCCGTTCTAAAACTGGGAGACATCAAGCCGTCCGACATTTCCGGCATCGGGCTTTCCGGCCAGATGCACGGCAGTGTCTTCCTTGACGAACAGCAGCAGGTAATCCGGCCCGCGCTCCTCTGGAACGATCAACGTACGCAAGCCGAGTGCGTCGAAATCGAGAAACTCGCCGGTGGCCGTAAGAAGCTGATCGAAATGGTCGCGAATCCGGCACTCACCGGTTTCACCGCGCCCAAGATCCTGTGGCTGCGAAATCACGAACCGAAAAACTACGATCGCTGCCGGCATGTGCTGTTGCCCAAAGACTACGTCCGACTCCGCTTGACCGGCGAATTCGCCACCGAAGTCAGCGACGCCTCGGGTACGCTGCTCTTGGATGTGCGTAATCGCGTCTGGTCGAAAAAACTGCTCGACCGCCTGCAGATCGACAAGGACTGGCTGCCCCGGGTCCATGAATCCGAAGAAGTGAGCGGCCGGCTAAATACGTCCGCCGCCAAGCTGCTCGGACTGTCGGTCGGAGTTCCCGTGGTGGGTGGCGGTGGAGACCAGGCGGCGAGCGCCGTAGGGAACGGGATCGTCAAAAAGGGAGTGATCTCGGCGACCATGGGAACCAGCGGGGTTGTGTTCGCCCACAGCGACGAAGTCCAGTATGACCCAGCCGGCCGACTGCACACGTTTTGCCACGCCGTTCGTGGCAAATGGCACATGATGGGGGTCGTTCTGTCCGCCGGCGGAAGTCTGCAATGGTTCCGCAATCAACTCTGCCATAATGAGATGGCGAAGGCGAAGAAGAGCAAGATCGACCCGTACGAACTGATCACGAACGAAGCGGCCGAGGCACCGGCGGGTTGCGAGGGGCTGGTCTTTCTGCCGTATCTCACTGGCGAGCGAACCCCACACGCCGACGCGAACGCGCGGGGCGCCTGGGTCGGCCTCACGCTGCGTCACAGCCGCGCGCACCTCGCGCGGGCGGTGATCGAAGGGGCGACATTCGCGATGCGCGATTCGCTCCAGATCATCCAGCAATTGAAAGTTCCCGCCAAAGAAGTCCGGTTATCGGGCGGCGGAGCCCGAAGTCTGTTCTGGCGTCAGGTGCAGGCGGACGTGTACGGACTCCCCGTGGCTGTGACCAATTCGCACGAGGGGCCGGCGTACGGCGTGGCGCTTTTGGCCGCCGTGGGGACGGGGGCCTTCAAGACTGTGGTCGAAGCGTGCCAGGCGACAATTCAAGTGGTCGACGCGACCGCGCCGCAACCGAAAGAAAAGAAAGTCTATGATGCGCTGCATCCGATCTACCAGAAGCTGTACGGCTCGTTGAAGGGGAATTTCGCTGAGATGGCCAAGTTCGTTCAGGACACCGCCGAGTAGTTCGCCAGGAGTGCGATGAAACGGCACGGACCATTGCCCGCGATTTCGGGTGATTTTCCGATGGTTGCGGTATAATTCGGCAGCGACACCTCACCCTTCACGAAATGCCGCTCGGGAGCGCTCGCGAGAGCGTCCCGCGCGGTTCCCCCTGCGAGGAGCGACGTCAATGCCCCCCCTCTACATTTCCGACTCCGAGGTCCGCGAATTACTCGACATGGAGTTGGCGATTGCCGCTCTGGAAGAAGCGTTTCGCCAGCTTGCCAAGGGGGGAGCGACGAATGTTCCCCGCGCGCGGGCACGGGGAGAAGGGATTATTCTGCACACAATGTCCGCCGCAGCGGACTATCTGGGATTGGTGGGCTGGAAGTCTTACACCACGACCGCTACGGGGGCAAAGTTTCTGGTGGGACTTTATTCGTCGGCCACCGGAGAACTGCTCGCGCTGGTTGAAGCCGACTTTCTGGGGCAGTTGCGAACTGGGGCGGCGAGCGCTGTTGCCACCGAATTCCTGGCTCGTCCCGACAGCAAAGTCGTGGGGCTGTTTGGCGCGGGTCTACAGGCGCGGACACAACTGCAAGGGAAGTATAATATTTTGGCCCAACCAACTAAAACCCTTATACAAACATCGACAAGTGTCAGTTGTTCGCCGACGAGATGTCGGAACTGTGTCTGACACGCGTCGTGCCGATGCACACCCCGGACGACGTCGCCGCCGAGAAAGACATTGTGATCTGTGCCACGACCGCTCGGGCACCGCTATTTGATGGTAGGGTGCTGGATGAAGGGACACATCTCAACGTCGTGGGGGCGAATCATTGGAACAAAACTGAGATCGACGTGACCACGGTCCGCCGCGCCGACTCGATCGTCTGCGACAGCATCGAGCAGTGCCGGTTGGAAGCGGGGGATTTTCGGCAGGCTCTGGAAGACGGTGCCGTCGACTGGTCGAACATGCACGAACTGAGCGATGTGGTGACCGGGCAGGCGGCCGGCCGACAAACGCCCGAGAGCATCACGCTGTTCAAGTCGGTCGGCTTGGCGATTGAAGACGTCGCCCTGGGAGCCAAACTGCTCGAACTGGCGAAACGGGAGAAACTGGGACGGCCGTTGCCGTTTTAGCGGCCGAATCGCCGGGCATGGAGCGTGTAGCCCGTTCGTCGGGTGGGGGCCTTTGCTCCTACCGTGATGATACTTTCGAGATTCGATTCGAAATGGAATCTCATCGCGCGGCGGCGTTCAGGATCTCGGTCGCCGAATGGGTCACTGTAGGCGAGACGCTCCGCAGCTCGCCTAAACGCACCGCAAGAACTGCCGATCGGTGCCAGCTTCGTAGACGTGGCCC
>JAPLOC010000622.1 GCA_026692825.1 Planctomycetota bacterium
CTCGAACAAGCACTTCCAGCCGACGACGCTCTTCCTCACTCAGTCGCAACTTCGCCATCTTCCCCTCGGAAATGTCCTCATCATGACGAGGACACTTCTATCGGGGGCGCTTGAGGACATTTCTATCGGGTTTTGACACTCTGTTGTCTCAGACTGTCAAACGAGTTGCGACGGATCGCTGGTTGGAATCCCATGTTACGCCGCACCCGGCTCCCATGCTGAGCCGCAGTCTTCCCAATCGCGAAGAGGCCCGGTTTCTTGACCAGATCGCCCGAGCCTGCCGCGTGCAAGGTCTGGCGTATCGGACGGAGCAGTCCTACATCGCCTGGGTCAAGCGGTTCATCCTGTTTCACAACAAGCGCCGCCCGAGGAAAATGGGGCCGACCGAAGTTCGGGCTTGCCTGAGGCATTGGGGTGTGGGTCGCCGAGACTCGCGACTCGACAAAGTCACGCAATCAGCCGTGAAACGTTCTTTCCGGCCGTCGGAGGCGGAAGTGGCCGCCCCTCGCTTCGCAGCAGACGGACCCAGTCTTCGACAATCTGGCACAGCACACGATAGACCTCGGATTCGTCCGGACCGTGACAGCAAGGACCAATCAATCCGGGACACTGGCCGACAAACGCCCCATCTTCATCGGACCATTCGACAATTTTCACGTATCTCGCGGCGTCAGTCATGACTCAGGTTCCTCGGTGTCGCTCGCTTCGACTTCCGCAATCGCATCGCGCACTTCACGTTCTTGATACGGTTTCGCATCATCCCCAGGCTTCTCGAAGATCGTCAGACCCGCCACCGTTCGGTTGAGTACGTGAAACATGTCTCCCTGTGGACAAACTCGTTGTCGTCGAGACATGATGAAAACAGGATACCTCTCGCAGCCCGACAAGTCATTCAATGAGGTCTGCCCGTCTTTCCGGCCCTGCGGGTTGACCCGGTTCTTGAGCTTCCCCCCGGTGACGGATAGCATCAAGGGAAGCTGATGCGCCGCAGGGAAGTCCTCACCTGTCGGCTGAACCGTCCTGCGGTGCCCAAAACGATGCCCTCGAATGCGCGTGCTGTGTTGCGATCCCTGCTGAGTCGCCTGAGGGTTCTGTGTATTGCCGTCGCGCTGGTGCCGGGGAATGGATGTCCCGCTGGCGAAATCGACCGTAGGGAACCCACCTCACCGCAGGTGCCGGCCAGCGTCATTTTAGTAGGCGAGACGCTCCGCGGCTCGCCTAATCGCACCGCCAGGTGCCGGTCGGAAGCGTCACACAACAGCCGGTTCGCGCGAAATCATGTGTCGCTCATGGCGACAAAAAGAACAGACAAACCGAGCCGCGCCCGTCAGGAAGCGGTTGTCGGCTACCGCTTCCTGACGGGCGCGGCTCCGCGAATGGAGACTGCTTCACACCGCGGCTCGGCAGGAGCCTCGCCCTCCCGTGATGCTGTTCCCGATGTTAGCGCGACTCCCATCGCGATTGCTCTGCTGGAAACGCCCCCTCCCGAATCGACTCCACCGACTCCCGCAGCGAATACCGCGACGCCCGATGAGGTTCCACCCAGTGCCGAGGACATTGCGTTCTTCGAAGCGAAGATCCGCCCGCTGCTCGTCGGGAAGTGTTATTCCTGTCATGCGAATGATCCCGCCGTACCGGTCGCGATCAAGGGGGGATTGGTCCTCAATTCCCGCGCCGGCTTGCTCACCGGGGGAGACACCGGTCCCGCCATCGTCCCAGGCAAACCCGAAGAGAGTCTGATGATCGAGGCGGTTTCGTACTCGACAGAATCATTGCAGATGCCTCCGCGCGGCAAACTCGCAGCGAAGGAAATCGAACTCCTGACGGA
>JAPLOC010000623.1:0-1571 GCA_026692825.1 Planctomycetota bacterium
GCGTGGGGTGAGCCGCTTCCTGACGACGTACTGTCGATCTCGGCGACGACCGGAGCGGGTTTACAACGGGTCGGGGAGGAAGTGGTCCGTCGACTGGTGACTGAGGCACCGGGGAGCGGGGACGCGATCCCCCTCTGTGAGCGGCAAATCACCTGTCTGGAACGGGCAATTGAGGCGGTGGACCGGGACGACAACGACGGTTGCCGAACGCTGCTGTGGGAGTTGTTGGGTTCCCATCGCGTCGACGGAATGCTACCGTCTGATCTCTGAATTGTCGTTTCGGTTCCCGAGCGCTCCCAGGTTTTCTTCCATGTCGGCCGACCTTCCGCTGCCACGCACATCGAACCGCGTTCTGACCTTCACCAACGGCGAAGCATTGGGGGTCAGCAACCGGTGGCACCAGGGGCAGTACTGTACGATTTTCACCAAGGCGGGAATCGTCGGGTGCGGGATCTACGATCTGAAAACGCCGGCCGAATTCGGGCAGGCGATCGCCATCGCGAAAGGGACTCCGCAGGCACCGCTGACCGAACCGGAAGACTTGCTGCCGGCGAAGATCGTGGGGACCACCCCCAAAGCCGAGGCGATGGGAATTCGAATTGGAATGACTGGCCGGGAAGCGGTGGAGTTGATGCTTCTGGCCTCGCGCGCCCTGTAGTACCGCATCCTCTTGACGGGTCACTCAAATGAATACGGAATCAACCGGGGAGAAAATTCCCCCGATCGGCGTGAAGTGGATCGATCACGTGACGCTGGTGGTCGACGATCTGGAGCGAAGCGCCGCGTTTTACGTCGATCTGCTGGGAATGCGTCGGGTGGAACGGCCGAAATTCAACTTCCCGGGTTTGTGGTTCCAGGCGGGTGCGACTCAAATCCATCTGATCCTGAAACATGATCAGTCGGGACCCGCCGGTTTGCCGCTCTTCCCTCATCCGGCGGGTGCCGGCCGGGTGTTCCATTTCGCGTTTGAGGTGCCCGACTGTCGCAGCGCGGTCGAGCGACTGAAGAGCGCGGGGGTGCATGTGCGGGGCGGCCCCAGCTTGCGGCCCGATGGATTTGTTCAAACCTGGTGCCACGACCCTGACGGCCACGTCGTGGAGTTGTTTTCCCGTACCTGATTGCGACCATGTCAGAATCTGCAACCTTTGAATTTCGGACCTACCAGGAAAACTTCGAAAACGGCCCCGGGGGGTGGTTTGGCTTCGCCAGCAACGCCCAGGGAATCAAGCCGCTCGAGATTCGCGACAGTTGTGCCATGACCCGCAGTCCGTGGTGGATTGACTATAACCACGCTCCGCCGGGGGCTGGTTATATGCACCTGTTGTACATGTTGCACACCCGCGGCGCGCCGGGGGAATACCTGCGTGAAGTCGCGGGACCGAACCGGTTCATTCAGGGCAAGTATCCGACTGACTTCACCGACGCCCGGATCACGTTGAAGCTGCGAGGCGAACTGCTCGACCAGGGGACGAAACTCTACTTCCTGGCGCAGGGAGTCCACGACGGGATCTGTTGTGGCTGGCTGTTGACCGGACAGCCGTTCACTGTCACTCCGAACTGGAGTGAGCAGT
>JAPLOC010000623.1:1607-5457 GCA_026692825.1 Planctomycetota bacterium
ACACAATGGACCTGTCTGGGAACGAGGCACGACCGGGCCGACTATTATGGATCGCATCCCCTTCTCAAGGTGTTGGGGGATGCGAACATCGACATCCTGCTGGTGCTTTATCCCCTCGACATCTCCCCGATGGGGCCGTTGAATGGCGATCCGCACAAACTGCGTCCCGAACGGGATTACCCGGTCTGGCGCAGCCGGCTGCCTGAAGGGTACGTGCAACTCGACGAAATCCGCATTGACTTCCCGTTGCGAAACGATGACTGACCGCTTATTTCCCCGCAGCGATCGCTCGGACCTCGTTGGCCCGCTCGTCGACCGGAATGATCGGTAGCGCCCCCTTCTTGGCGGGCAGGGTGCGGAGGTGATCCATGATCGCCTGCCATTCCTTTATTTCGGTGACCGTCCCTTTGCTTGATGTGGTGGCGAGGCTGTCGCTGTCGAGCGCACCGGTCGGAGAGAGCAGGTCGGGGGTGTCGCTGCGTACGTCCGCAAGGGCTTCCACCCTCGATTTGAGCGGCTCACCGTTTTTGTTCTTGGCCACAAGCGGGAGTTTTCCCTGCGTGTATTTCGGGATGGCCACGAGAATCAGGGCGAACATCAATGGGCAAGTGAGGCTGTACAGCCGCCCGTCTTGACCGCTGATATCAATCGCCTTGTAGCCCCGATCCAAATCTCCAACCTCAACGGCGGTTACCACATCGAACTTTGGGCGCGACAGGTTGTAATGAAACCGCATGCCCGAAGCGCGGGGGAAGTACTCACCGGGATGGGCCGGATTGTCGATGAGCATGAATTCCAGCATGTTCTTCAGTTCCTGCCCGGTGAAATACCCGGTCACGAGAGTGCTGCCCGCGGTGTTGTCGAGAACACCGGCACCCAGCGGAGCGACGGCGAACACGTCGTAAACCGTCTGCACGCCGGTCTTCCCACGGATCAGTCCCGATCGCATCATGCCGTTTGCGGAGAATCCGATATCCGCTTTAGTGGCGCTGCGATACGCATCGGTACAGAGATTGGCGAGCAGGGTACTCGCGGCGATGTCGCTGAAGGTGTTGGGAATATCGCGCGGAGCGATCGCCAGGGGCTGATCGATACTGTAGCCGCGTGACGCGAACGCGACCTTGCTCACAATCTGCTTGATCTTCTCGATTTCATCCGCCATTCCCCGGTCGCCCGGAATGGTGTCGTCCACAGGAAGCAGCTTGTACGATTCGACCGTCAGTTTGTCCCCTTCAATGGAAATCACCAGTTCGCCGAGATTCTCGCCGTACTTGCCTGTCTGGACCACGGGGGTGCGACCATTGACGATGATCGGCTCATGCAATTCCGTGTGGCTATGAGAACCAATCACCACATCAATGCCCGGTACCGCTTTGGGAAGTTGCACGTCTTCGCCGTCGGTGAAGCGGCCGTCGGTCCCCTTCGTCATACCGCCGTGACTGAGCGCAATGACGACATCGACCTTCTCCTTCTCGCGAAGAATCCGCACGATTTCCCGGGCCGTCTCGACAGGATCGGTGAACTTCGCCGGTGTCGCGCCAGAGGTATAGAACTGGGCCTCTTTGCCAAGCAGACCCAAAATTCCGAAGCGCAGCCCGCCGCGTTCGATCACGAGGTACCGTCGCAGCGTTCCTTCTTGGGCGAGGCGCTGTAAACCCGACAGCGACGGTTCATTCCCTTCAAACGTGGTGTTCGACGCGACGATCGCCGGGAGGTGACCCGCCTTGGCGGCCACCGTGATCGCGTCGGCGGTTCCGTCCGGTCCGAGATCGAAATCATGATTGCCGAAGGTGGTGACGTCGCACCCCATGCGCGCCAGCAGTTGCAATTCGCCACCCGTCTCACGAATCGCGGCCGCGAACGCCGTTCCCATGCTGTAGTCGCCCGCATCGAGAATCAGCACGGGTCCCAGCGCGGTGCGTGCCGCCTTGCGTTGGGCAATCAACGTGGCCAGACGCGCGAACCCGCCGCGTGTCTTGTCGTTGTTGAGTGCGAACGGAGTGTAGTCCGCCGAGGGGGCCATCCCGATCAGATTCGAGTGCAGATGGTTCGTGTGCAGGATCGTGAACGTCCGTTTGCCCGCAGGGGCGGCGGAAAGTCCACCGGTCAGGCACAACGTGGCCCCGGCGACAGCCGATGTGGTGAGGAATTCGCGGCGACGCAGGTGTGTCATTTTCGTTCTCTTGTTGGATGATTGATTCGCGATATCAGCCACTCGGTTGACGGTCGAACATTCCAGACCTACGCCGCTCGGTTCTCGCCCCGTCTCACGCTCCACCACGTGAGCCCCTGGATTTGTGCCTGCGTGGGGCGACCGCAGAACAGACTGCAGATCAGGGCGACGACAATCGCCGTCAGCCAGGAAAACGGAATGATCCAGAAGGGGGAGACTGCCGGCCCCAGGAGCGACTCCTGCGCGGAACCAGTCGCAGAGACGAGCAGGCGGTCAATGGGGGCCCAAAAGCCGAGTGTCAAACCACACATCGCCCCGGCCAGTCCGCCGCAGACAACCGATTTCTGGTTGACGCTCGGGAGCAAAAATCCCGCCATGAAGACCGCTCCCAACGGTCCCAGCACCGCGTTGAAACTCTGCATCTGCAATTCCATGATGCTCGACAATTCACCAAACCAGACAGCGGCGACGGCGATTCCCGTCACCAGGGTTCCAATCGACAGCGTCAGCACCTGGGCCAGTCGCAGTTCGGCGGTCTCACTGAGCGGTTCTCGACGGAATCTGCGGATCAAGTCGACCATGATCACGGTACTGGTCGAATTGATCCCCGAATCGATGCTCGACTGGGCGACGGCAAACACCCCCGCGACCACGATGCCACTGATTCCAATCGGCAATCCGTGGGCGATGAAAAACGGAAAGACCTTGTCGGCAAAGACATTCTTGCCCGTGATATTCGCCGGCTCGGCGAGCATCCCGTGCATGGCGTCGGCCATCGCTGTCGGTAGTTCGGCGGTGTTCCGCTGGTAGTACGCCAGCAGTGCCAGTCCGACAAACGCCAGCAGAATCGACATCACCGCGTCGAAAAAGAAGTTGACAGCCGCGGTCTTGCGGGCCGACTTCGCGGAGTCGTTGCAGAAGCGTGCCACAGCAGGCCGTTGACAAACACCGCGACAATCGTGGTCCGTGTTCGGGGGTCAACGCTGAAGAACGGCGGCAGCTTGTGCGACATGGTTGTCGCCTCGTGAAACCACGCGATCGGCCCGGTTCCCGTGCGACCGAACACCACCAGCAGCGTCACGAACGCCCCCGCGAACAACACCAGAAACTGGATCACGTCCGTCCAGATCACCGCTTTGATCCCACCCAACGTGGTATAGATCGTCGCGACGATTCCGGTGGAAATCAAAATGAACATCCGCCAGGCACCCCCGTCTTCCGGGAAGTGGATCAGTCCGCCGGTGAGAGACGAAATCGCCCCCGGGGCGGTATCGCTGGTCATGTCCGCGACGGCGACCCCCGCCGAGTAGATGATCAAACCCAGCCAGACAAACCGCATATACAGAAACAACGCGACCGCGAGCATCCGGATGGTCGCCCCGAATCGCAACTCGAGGTATTCGTAGGCACTGGTGAGTCTCAACTTCATAAAAAACGGCACCCACACCCAGCCGATGATCAAGAACGCGAACGGCAGCGCCGTGAACTGCAGCAACATGCCGATTCCTTGGCCGAAGATCTCTCCCGGCACCCCCAGGTAGCTCAGCGTCGACATCATGGTGGCGATGAGACTCAGCCCGGTGGCCCACCAGGGCATGTTGCGCCCGCCGACAAAAAAGTCCTCGGTCGACTCTTGAGTCCGCGAACACCACCAGCCGATGGCGACCATCGCCAGCA
>JAPLOC010000624.1 GCA_026692825.1 Planctomycetota bacterium
CCTGCCCCGCAAGGGGACAGGGGTCTCGCGCGCGAATTGTCGCAATTCGTGCCGCTCACGGAATAATTGCGAGGTATGAATGCGTCCCACGTTCCCACCGACGATTGGCGACCAATCGCTTTGTGATCCGGAGCGGTTTTGTTCGACGCCGATCTTGACTGACAGAGCGAGGATCTCATTCACCAATCCACACGAGGTGGATGGGGTCTTGCTCGAGGTTGGAGGGCATTTTTCTAGCCGCCGATCTCATTCACCATCCGGGCGAGCCGGATGGGGTCTGGGGACCGTGGAACGATGACAGGCGATGTTTTGATCTTCAACGGCCCGCTTGGAGGCTCAGATTGGTACCACGGCCAGCGAACGCAGCGACTGGGCCGTGAAGCCGAACTGCAGAATAGGGTTGTTCAGCTTTGAGAGTGCGTCCGAAAGTCGGAAAGAATTTGACAGGATGAAGAGGATGAAAGGGATGAACAGGATGGAGTTGTTTGCCATTCCTGCTCGCTGAATGGCCAGCATCACCCTAACGGAGCGCGACACGCCAGCCCAGCGCTGCGTGTGGGATTGACGCGACTGCTTCGATCCAAGGACTCAGGCGACATTCCCAAAGGGTGCCGAAATTTAACAGGGGGCCCCGCCGTCGGCAGCCCCAACGGGGCAGAAGTCGTTAGCCCAGGGTGTAGCCCCGTGTCTGGGCGAAGCCCAGATCCGGGGCGGAGCCCTGGGTTCGACGCCCGCATACCAACATCTAGCCCCAACGGGGCGCAACCCGCACCGCCATGGTCACCGAAAGCCGCGACCACGATTATGCGCTGGGCTATCGAATGACGCCCCGTTAGGGCTTCGCACGCGTGGAGGCCGCGTCCGTTGCACGCGTGACGGCGGCACTGTAATCGCCGGAATTTGATCAGGTATTTCTTCGCGGCCCCTAATTTTGCGCCGTGCGGAGCTTACTGAGCGCTATGGATATCCGGTCGCAGCGACTTCGCCTCGCGCAGATAGGTGTGAACGACTTCTTTCAACGATTTCGTCGTGTTGATATGTAGCAAAACGCGAACGCAACGGGGGAGTCGGCCGGGGACGGCGATTTCCGAAGCGCACAGCAGCGGAACGAGTTGCAGGCCGATTTCCCGCGCCGCCTCGGCCGGAAATGTGGCATTGAGGTCGGGGGTGGTTGTGAACAGAATTGACGCGATGTCCTCAAAATCGGTGATCGCGTTGGCCCGGAGTACCTCCTGGAGCAATTCGCGCGTCGCTTCCAGGACCGCTTCGCGCGTATTGGCTGTCGCGGTGGTGGCACCACGGACGCCGCGAACTCGCATCGGATTTTGCATCGGAAAATCAACCAGATGAAGTGCCGACACCCCGGACTGAATTCAGTCCGGGGTGCCGTGCGGGAAACTCTTCAGGCCGCCCGCCGGGCTACCGGAGAGCGGACCAGTTCAGTTAGAGCGACCAACCTTCGCGGTATTCGCGCTTGATTACGTGGGCGACCTCGGGGGCGTTCTTCGCCGTCAGGTTCTTGGCGTCCCACTCGATGATCTTCCCTTCCGACTTCGGTCCCTTGCCGGCGTAGACCGCCAGGTTTCCGAGAAGGATGGTTTCCGACAGGGGGCCGGCGTAGTCAGCGAAGTTCGACATCGCCGGTTCGCCACCCTTGATCGCGTTGATCCACTCTTCAAAGTGGCCGGGCGAGTGCTTGTAGTCGACTTCCGCCGCCTTCGCGCCGCTGAGCAGCTCGAAGCGTTCGCAGTAGTCGCCGACCGCCCACAAGGTGTCCTTGTCGCCAACGATCAGGGCACCGCTGTCGGGGAGCGCCTTGCCGCCAAACAGCTCACGCGACGGCTTCTTGCCACCATCGTACCAGACGACCGGAATCGCCGGGCGACCGTTGGCTTCCGGGAAGGCGAACTTGATCACCGACCACGCGGGGTAGCTGTCGCCGTTGTGGCCCGAGTGTTCCGCCGCGATGGTGGTGGGATCTTTGAGTCCCAGCGCCATGAACGGCATGTTGAACGTGTGGCAGGCCATATCACCCAAGGCTCCGGTGCCGAAGTCCCACCAGCCGCGCCAGGCGAACGGGTGGTACGCACCCGGAGCGTAATCGCGAATTTTTGCGGGGCCGAGGAACAGATCCCAGTTGACGTTTTCCGGAACTTCGGCAGCCTTGGGGCGGGGTCCACCCTGCGCCCAGATCGGCCGATTCGTCCAGACATGGACTTCCTTGACAGTACCAACGGCACCCGACTTAATCAGAGCGGCGGCCCAGCGGAGGTTGTTACCAGCCGTCCCCTGGTTACCCATCTGTGTCGCGAGTTTCTTCTCGCGGGCCAAGTCGGCCATCAGTCGGGCTTCGGAAACCGAGTGCGTCAGGGGCTTCTGACAGAAGCAGTGCTTGCCGAGCCGCATTCCCATCACCGACGCCGGGGCGTGCGAATGGTCGGGGGTGCTGACGGTGATGGCGTCGATGTCTTTGGCCATCTCGTCGAACATCTTGCGGTAGTCGGCGAACTTCTTCGCCTTCGAAAACGCTTCCGCTTCCGACCGCTTGCCGAGTCGCTGGGAGTCGATGTCACAAATCGCGACGATGTCGCCAAACCGGGCGGCGTCGGCGGAATCGCTTTCCCCCTTGCCCCCAATTCCAATGCATGCCAGGCGGATGCGCTCGTTCGCCGACGCGCTGACCGGAACCTGGATGCCGCCGGCCGCCCACAGGCCAACCCCCAGGGCGGCTGCTTCCTGCATGAACCCACGACGACTGTTTCGCTGCGACATGTGGAGAAACTCCCGAAATGAAACGGATGAAGCGTGAACGGTGACAGTTGGTCGCCCGGTACGATATCATGCGAATTTCCCGTTCGCAACCAGTCCGTTCCCGCCATTCCCCCGCGATTTTCCCCTTTGACTTCCTCAGGTCGTTCCATGCTCACCCGTCTGCCTCTGGTTTTGCTTCTGTGCCTTGCGACCCTTGCCAGTGCCACTTCCGCTTTCGCTCAGGCCGGCGCTTCCAAAACCAAAGCGGCCAAGCCCGCGCCGGCAGCCGCTAAGGTCGAATTGTCGGACGCTCAACAGCAGGCGCTCGCCGCCCTGAAAAAACTCGAAGCGAAAATCACCTTGGGAGCCGACGGTTCCGTCACCGGAATTGACCTCGGGAAGATTGAAACGCTCGACGAGCAAGTTTCCCCAATCACCGCCTTTCCCCAGTTGGAAAAGCTCGTTCTCTGGGGGCCGGGGATTTCCGACGCGGCGTTGGACCATGTCGCCCAATTGACCAATCTGCGCGATCTGGTCATTGAAAACTGCTCCACCGTCACTGACGCCGGCATTGAAAAGCTCAAGACGCTCACGAAACTGAAATCGATCAACCTGCGACGGTCGGGGATGTCGGATGAGGCGATCAAGTCGCTCAAAGCTCTACCAGCGCTGGAAGAGTTGCACCTTCTGTACACCCGCCTCACCGATGCCGGCCTGGAAGAGATGAAGGGGATGCAGGGGGTGACGCTGCTCGACGTGCGTGGTTGTGTCTCGATTACCGATGCCGGCCTGCAGAGTCTGCAAGAATTGAAGAACCTCAAGACGCTGCGACTGCGGAATTTTGCCCTGACGAACGCTGGTCTGGCACATCTGAAGCTACTCGGCAAAATGCGGGTGCTGGCGATCGAAGATTCGGAAAATGTCGACGATTCCGGGGTTCAGAGTCTGTCGGGGATGACCGGACTCGAAGACATCACCTTTTTCCGCGACAACGTCTCGGACGCCGGGCTGGCGCATCTGGCGAAAATGCCGGGTCTTAAGCGGGTCAGCCTGCGTGGCTGTAACCGAATCAAAGGGACCGGTCTGGCATCGCTCGCCGAATTGGCGGGCCTGCGGACGCTGGTCCTGAGCGAGACCGATATCGGCGACGATTCGTTGGTGAACCTGAAAAAACTCCAGAAGCTCGATTCGCTCGACTTGTGGCACACCCGGGTGGGAGACGCCGGCCTGGCGGAACTTTCGGGGTTGAAATCGCTGCGGATCCTGATTCTCAAGGAAAACGCGGTGACGGATGGGGGGCTGCCCGCGCTCGCCAAACTCCCCAAGCTGGAAAACCTCGACTTGAACGGGACTCAGGTCACGGATGCGGGACTGGAAACGATCGCCGGTTTCCCCGCTTTGAAAACGCTCGACTTGCGGGCCGCGAAAGCCACCCCCGAAGGGATCGCGGCACTGCAGAAGAAGCTCCCGAAGGTGCAGATTCTGAAGTAGCGGTACGGAGAAGGCTGTCGGAATTCTAATCCGGAGTTCGGTCGAGTGTCGCGCGGCGAAGCCGCCGTCGCATCCCGAATGGGATGCCAGAAAGTAGCCGGGGGTCGGAGCGCAGCGCAGACCCCCGGGACGCGGCGTGGCAGGAACGGCATCCTGAAGGGATGCCAGAATCGTGTTGGGTGATTTCGGTCCCGATTCTCACTTTCCCGGCGTCAACCGAGCGTGAGAACGGTTCTTTCGTCTGCTGCGAACTGGTGACGCTCATGCGGACGTCTCCCTCTGCAACCTCGCTTCTCGCATCCCTCCAGGATGCACTCGACTTGACACGACAATCCGGGGGTCTCCGCTGCGCTGCGACCCCCGGCTACTGTATTGCATCCCTAACGGGATGCGACCGGCGGCTGCGCCGCCGTGGAGGTAAAGCTAATTCACTTCCCCGCCGGCTTCCGCCGAACCAGTCCCGAGGTCACATCCACATCCAGCTCCGCCGTCTGTCCTGCGGCGAGCAACTCCCAGGCGATCGCCGACATCGCCGCGTTGTCGGTACACATCGCCATCGGGGCCAGGATCAGTTCAAACCCGTCCTCTCGGGCGGCGGCCGCCAGACGTTCCCGCAAGCGGGCGTTGGCCGCCACGCCTCCGCCGACGCACAGAGTCGAACGTCCCCGCGCGGCCAGCGCCTGCCGGCTTTTCGTCACCAGCACGTCGATCGCCGCCTCCTGAAAACTCGCCGCGATGTCTGCGACGTAGTGCGGATCGAGCGATTTCGGGTCGTAATCTCGCGGTGGCTTTCCTGCGATCTCGTACAACACGCTGGTTTTCAGTCCGCTGAAGCTGAATTCCAGTCGATCGCGATCCCGTTCAAAGCTGCGGGGAAATTTGAAACGTTTCCGATTCCCGGATTCAGCCGCCTTTTGAATGGATGGCCCCCCCGGGTACGACAGTCCCAGCATGCTCGCCACCTTGTCGAACGCCTCTCCGACGGCGTCGTCAATAGTCGACCCCAGCAATTCGTATGCGCGCCCCCCTTGGCAGTCGTACAGGTTGCAGTGCCCACCCGAAACCACCAGCCCGATCGCTGGAAACACGTCGCGCTCCGCATGCATTCGGCACGCGAACAGATGTGCCTCAATGTGGTTGACCGGGATCAACGGCTTTTCGAGTAACAGCGCCAGAGTCTTGGCCGCCGTCAGTCCAACGAGTAACGACCCGACCAGGCCGGGATGCGTGACGACCGCGACCGCGGCCAGATCGTCGAGACGGGTGCCTGCATCCGCCAGAGCCTGTTCGATCACCAGCAGAATGTGGTCGACATGTGCCCGCGATGCGACTTCGGGAACCACCCCGCCGAAGCGTTTGTGCAGTCCGGTCTGTGAGGAGACAACGTTTGACAGCACCCGCAGATTCTCATCCACGACGGCGGCAGCCGTCTCGTCGCAAGACGTTTCGATCGCCAGCAGCCGCCGCGGAGGGTTGGTACCAGCCGTTGTCACGGAGTCTTCGGAGCGGCCGCCCCGATCTGTGAATTCAGGTATTCCAGCGCCTTCTCGAGCTGTTTGTCGACGAATTCGGACGGCTTGGGGCCGTCGGGCTTCACTTCGTCCCGGTCGCGGCGGTAACTGTCGTACCGGATCAGATCTTCGTTGGTGAACCGGACGGCGTACCCGTCGTTGGGCAGCACCCCCCAGTCGTCTTCCTCTTTCGAGTTCGGGAAGCGATGAATGTTCTTTCCATTGGGCCGGTGGTAGCTGGCGGTTGTCAGCTTGATCGCGCTCTTGCCGTTTTCCATGTCGATCACATTCTGCACGCTTCCTTTGCCGTAGGTTCGTTCGCCCACGACGATCGCGCGATTGTGATCCTGCAAAGCGGCACTGACAATCTCGCTCGCCGACGCGCTGAATCGGTTGACCAGAACCACCATGGGGAACCCGCTGAATGTCCCTTCCTTGCGGGCCATCGCCGGCCGTTCCTCGGTATTGCGGCCTTTGGTCGAGACAATCTTCCCTTCCTCGATGAACATGTCGGCGATTTCGATCGCGATGTTCAGCA
>JAPLOC010000625.1 GCA_026692825.1 Planctomycetota bacterium
ACTGGCCGACCGTGAGCGCCCCGTCCATCACCAGCGTCGCTCCGTACCACAGCACCGCGGTTGACGCGAGAATCTGGATTCCGCTGGAGGTCGCCGACATTCCCATGTTGAGTCGCGCCCCGCCCATCTCGATGTTGGCCGACTTCACCAGATGGTTTTCATGCTTCCATTGAGCCGACTGTTCGGCACAGCCCGCCTTCACCGCGCCGATCGCCGAGATCGTTTCAATCAACGCCGATTCGCTCTTCGCATGCTGTTCCAGGAACCGCAGGTGATTCCGCTTCATCAGCGGCGTGAAGCCTAGTGTCAGCAGCGCGTACAACGGAATCGGCAGAACCGCGACGGCGGTGAGTCGCGGATTGTAATACAACATCAGCGACAGGCTGGCGAAGACCATGATGATGTCGAGAATCACGCCAATCGCCTGACCGGTCATCACCTGCTGGAGCCGGGCGTTGTCCTGAAACCGCTGCAACAGCTCGCCGATCCGTCGGGTCTGGAAGAACCGCATCGGCAGTCGCGCGAGGTAGCGAAACAGATCGGCCGACATCCGCAACTTCAGCTTCTGCGAGACGTGGATCAGCAGATACTGGCGGAGCAGTCGCGTCAGTGTTTGAAAGACCGCGATAATCCCCATCCCCACCAGCATCCACTTCAGCAGCTCGGTGTCGTGATGCAGCAGCACCCGATCGACGATCGCCTGGGTGAACATGGGCGACGCCAACTGCAGCGCGTTCAAAATGATCGAAGCGATCAGAATCTCGACCAGAATCATCCGAAACGGCGTCAGCAGCGGCAGAAACCGTGCGAACGTTGTCGTCTCTGGTTCGACTTCCTCGAGTTGTTCCGTCGGAGTCAGCAGCAGGACGCGACCGGTCCATCCCTGTTCGAAATCCTTGCGACCCATTCGGACCAGGCCGAATGCGGGGTCTCCCACCACAACCTGGTCGGCTCCCGCTTCATAAACCACAATGAAGTGGTAGCCCTTCCAGTGCGCGATCGCGGGGAGGGACGCGTTCCTCAGATTCTGGAAATCCGTGCGCAGCGCGCGGGTCGTGTATCCGAGTTTCTCGGCGGCGAGCGATAGTCCGTACAGGCTCGTCCCTTCGCGACCGACATTCGCGATCTCGCGCAATCGCGAGATGGAAATGCTGATGCCGTAATACTTCGAGATCATCGCCAACGACGCGGGACCGCAGTCCATTTCGTCGAGCTGCCGAATGATGGGGAAACGGCCTCCCAATGGCGGCTGTTTGCGGAGTTTTTGGCGGCGTCGTTTCGTGCCCGGTTCGGAGGTGGGGTTGGCGGGATCCGCAGCAGGGGCGACACCACTGAATCGCCCGGGGGAATTGAGCGCGATCGATCCCGCAGCGGCAGAATCTTCCTCGTAGACCGGTTGACGTCTCCGTTCGAGGGACGGAGGTTTCAGCCCATATTTCTTCTGCATTTCCTCCGTGACGGTGTGGTGGTGACCGTGGCACTGCGGGGATCCCGGGTCAACAGCGAGCGTTCGCCAAAATACTGGCCCGGAGAAAGATGGGCGAGAGTCCGTTTCAGTCCCTGGGCGATCTGTGTGACTTCGACTTCTCCCGAGAGAATCAAATACATCTGATCTCCCGGTTCCCCTTGTCGAACAATATCGGTGTAGGCGGGAAAGTCGCAGGTCTTCAGCCGATCGAGCAGTTGCGCGAGTTCACGTGGAGGGAGACTTCCCAGGAATGTCGCCGACCGGAGAAAATCGACAACCCCGCGATCCTGAAGAAACCGTTCGAGATACGTGCGGATTTCGGGACGCTGGGTCAGCAGGCCCTCGAAGTCAGTCTTGCTGATTCGAAACAGCACACAATCTTCCGAAGCGCGGACCGAAGCGCTGCGGGCTTTTCCCGTCAGGAGGGATTGCTCGCCGAAAAAGTCCCCCGGTCCCAGCGACCCCAAGGTCACCGGCTTGCCGCCGATCCCCGGTTTGAACACTCGGCAGCGCCCCGAAAAAACGATGTAGGCGCAATCCCCCGGTTCGCCGAGTGTGACGATCGATTCGCCCATCCGAAACCGCAGCATTTCCAGTCGCGACGCCAGATCATCGAGTGCGGCGTCGTCGAAAACAGCGAACACCGCGTTTTTTCGCAGCGTCGTCCGCATCTCCGACTCAAGCTGAATCGCCCCCATGGTCAGTCGTCTC
>JAPLOC010000626.1 GCA_026692825.1 Planctomycetota bacterium
CGCACTTCACGGAAATTCAGATCGACCCTGCCGAACTGTTGCAACTTGTGGCGGCCGATCTCTCGGGTCCCTCTCCGAAATTCCTCTCGCAAGATCTCGGGATCCTGGAACTCGACGGCGGACGTTACGTTCCATCGTGTGCCGGGGTCATTCCCACCCGCATCCTGGGGCACATCGAGCAAGAACAGGGATTGCAGGGGGCGAACCTGCTGTCGCATTTCGGCGGTCCGCCGTACGCGTACGCTCCCGATCTGGTGCGGGCCTGCGTGGCGGGGCTGCTGCGGGGGGGCAAGATCAAGATGCAAAACGAAGAGGGAACCGAAATCACCGCCGTCCGCGACGCGGGGGTTCGCGATCTGTTCGAGAAAGATCGGCCATTCCGCCGGGCGACCATCTTCCCCGCAGGGGAAGATGACGTCGGTTACTCCACGCGCGCGAAAATCTGCAAATTCTTCGAGGAAGACCTGCGTCATCATCTGGAACGCGAAGACCACGCCATTGCCGACGCGGTCAGTCGGCTGTTCCCGCAGCAAGCCGAGCTGTTGCGCAGCGCTTTGCGCCGTTTCGATTCGCTCCCTGGCAAACCCAAGCTCCCTCCCGAACTAAAGCCGCTGAACGACGCGTTCGAAGACTGTCTACGAAAGGTCCGCGAAACCAAACCGACCGTTCTACAGGTGAAGAAACACCTCGATCGGCTGCGCGAGGGAATTCGAACTCTGCACCGTCTCGATGCGGAACTGCAACCGGCGACGATTGAACTGGTACGGGCGGCCGCCGACGTGCGCGATTTCCAATCGGCCCAGATAAAGTCCGTTGATAGATTGGAAGGTGACGCGGCCATCGCAGCCGAGCGAATCGCAGAACACTTGCGGGGGAATCGCCCCTGGGTCGAGATCGCCTCCCTCGACCGCGATCTCACCCTGGTGCGCGACGCGTACATTGCCGAACGCCAGCGGCTGCTGGAGGCCCAGGAACGCCAAGCGGAACAGGCACGCGGCCGGCTGAAGAGCCGATCCGGGTTCAGCACCCTCTCGGCCGAAAAGTCGCACAAAGTGTTGCGTCCGCTGGAAGCGGCGGTCACAAACACGACGGCCGACGCGGTTGCTCCACCACTGATCGATCTGCGCGATCTCTTTCTGCTGCACCTGCAGCGGGCCGAGAGCGAAGCGAATGAGATTCTCGACAAACTGCTGAGCGAAGGGGATCGCCCGTTGATCATTACCATGGACCCGGGGCTGTCGAATCGGGAACTTTCGACCGAAGCCGACATCGACGCGATGCTGGCGGACTTGCGGGAACGGTTGATCGCCCAGCTTCGCGCCGGCCAGAGGATTCGATTGGTATGACACGCTCACGCTGGATCGAATCCTTCTCCCCTCTTTTAGGGGAGAAGGTGGCCGACAGGCCGGATGAGGGGCAAAACGCGCTGCCGACAGGTAACGCGTCGGTCTGTGCGGCAGTGTCAACAAACAGCATTCACCCCTCACCCCCGGCCCCTCTCCCCGCATCGATGCGTCGCGTGCTTGGCGACGTCGTGCGCGAGGCGAGGGGGGACTCGCAACCGACCCCTTCTGCATCGACTGGCAGCGCACAGACGGGAAACTCAACATGTCGATGACCTCTGACGCCAAGAGTCGTCTCTCCGACACGATTCGCAAACTGCGCGAACGACTGCTGACCGATCTGCACGCAGCCAGCGAATCGGCGTACCGGCTGGGGCTGAGGCGCGAAGACGCCGATCTAAACGCGGCGGCCAACGCCCGCCGGCACCGGTTGGAAGAGTGGATTGCTGAGCAGGTGCGGGCCGAGACTGGAAAGAAGCCGCGCAGCGCGAGCGAGTTTCGCCTGCTGGTCGAAAAACAGGCCGCCTACACACTGCTGAATCGGCTGGTCTTTCTGCGATTGCTCGAAGCGTCGCGGCTCCGTCAGCCGGCGATTGTGACCGGGGGTTGGAGCAGCCAGGGGTACAAGGACTTTCGCGAGATCGCCCCCGCGCTGGTTCGCGGCGAAGAGACGGAAGGCTACGCGTTCCTGCTGCAACTTGCATTCGAAGATCTGGCGATCGATCTGCCGGGTCTGTTCGGGTCGGCGGGAATGGCCGACCTGATTCCGATCCCGGCGGCGACGCTACGGGCCGTTGTCGAAGCTCTCGACAATGTCGAACTGGCAAGCTGCTGGACCGACGACATGACGCTCGGCTGGGTCTATCAGTATTGGAACGATCCCGAGCGCGAATCGCTCGACAAAAAAATGAATGAAGGGGGCAAGATCGAGCCGCACGAAATCGCCAGCAAGACGCAGATGTTTACCGAGCGGTACATTGTCGACTGGTTGCTGCAGAACAGCCTGGGGCCGATGTGGCTGGCGATGTGCCGAAGACACGGCTGGACGCCAGATGTCGAGACCGACGGCACGCTCGAACGTCTTGAGCAGCGGCGCGTCGAATGGCGGGCCAAACGGGACGCTGGCGAAGTCTCGTTGACGGAACTGATGCCGCTGCATACCGACGCCGAGCGCCGCTGGGCGTACTACGTGCCGCAGCCGATTCCACAAGACGCCATCGACCACGCGCCGGAAACGGCGCGAGCATTGAAGATTCTGGACCCGGCGGTGGGCTCGGGGCACTTTCTGGTCGTCGCGTTTGATCTGCTGTTCGCTCTGTACCGGGAAGAAGGCTGCCACCGAGGTGAGTCCGACACGGAACAGTGGTCCGACCGAGAGATTGTCGAGCAGATTCTCGGGCACAATCTGCATGGCATTGATCTCGATCCGCGGGCAGTACAAATCGCGGCGGCAGCGCTCTGGATAAAAGGACAGTTGACCTGCCGCGACGCTCGCCCCGAACAGCTCAATCTGGTGGCGTCGAATCTGCGGCTCTCAAGCCTGCCCGACAATGATCCGGCGCTGGTGGAGTTGCGCCGAGCTGTTGAGGAAGAGACGGGGATTCCGGGGACACTGACCGACGAGATCGTGCAGGTCGAGGAGGCGATTGCTCGACACGAGACGCAGATTCGGCGGGGTGCGGACGCAAAACAAATGCGACTATTCGATGACGGCGCTCCGCAGCAAAAGGCAATCGCATTTCCGAAGGAGGAGATCAAGGCGAGCGTGCTGGACCGACTCGAAGAGTTCCTTTCACACCATACGAGCGGAGATGACTTGGGCCTGCGGCTGCGAGGTGAGCAACTTACGGCAGGCGTGCGGTTCCTCCGCCTTGTCCGCGAGGATATCTACGATCTCGTGGTAGCCAACCCTCCATACCAAGGGACTGCCAAGATGCAGGACGCGGCTTATGTGCAAAAGGCCTACTCGCGCGGAAAGGCTGACCTATGTGCTGCATTCCTAGAACGCGGCCTACTGCTCGTACGGCCCAATGGTGTTTCGGCAATGTTGACCATGCGTAATTGGATGTTCATTGCACAGTACGTCGACTTGCGTTCTTGGCTGTTAGAGTCGTTCGATCTTCGCGCCATAGGCGACTTTGACAAAGGTGCTTTTGAGGCAATGGCGACATCGCAGTTAATTAGTGTTTGCCTGAGTATCTTTCGGCGCGCATTGAGCACAAGAACTGCCGCAGTGGCCTTACAGCCAACCGCACCCGGCGAAAAGTTCTGGAGTCGAGATAGAACTGAACTCAAGCGATCGGCGGTACTTGCCCAAGTCGGACGCTATGACTTTATTGCAGCTGAACTAAAGGCCGTTCCGGAGTGGCCACTGGTTTATTGGTGGGATGTCAATTACATTCAGAAATTCTGCGCCACGCCCCTGCTGGGTGATTCTTACACAGTCCGTGCCGGACTTTCAACTGGAAACAATCAGCGCTTCATTCGTGCTTGGTGGGAACCGCTGTTCTCGCAATTGAACGCGGTCAAGGTGTCGAGCCGATGTGTGGCAGCGACGAATTTCGGATGGGTGCCATACATCAAGGGGGCGGATGGCCGCGAATGGATCGAACCGCTTACGGATATTCTACAATGGAGGTTTGCAGGTCTTGAAAAACAAGTCGCATATGAATTCTTCGGCACCAAAGGTGGCGGAAACGGCACGCCGAGTGAAGACCTGTATTTCGAGCCAGGTGTCGCAATCACGACACAGGGTTCTCGATTCTCTGCTCGCGCTCATCGATTCCGTAGCATTATTAGCAATAAGGGGTCGTCGGTCTTTGCGAGCGACCAATCGCACATTGTGTGTTTCTTAAATAGTCAGATCAGTCGAGATGTTGCTGCGTCATTGAATCCCGGTATAGGATTTGAAGTCGGCGATGTTAATCGACTACCGCTGTTCAAGGTGAAGGCAAGTGCCGAGGTATTCAATCACATCGAGTCAGCATTCACGAAGCACGAATCGCACCGTGAGGCGTCCGTCGAATTCAGAAGACCCGGGCCGTCGCCGTGGCGTCATGCTAAAGAGTGGGCTCAAGTAGCAGTCGACCGATTGGAAGACGCGGCGTTTCCACAATACCAAGAATTGTCCGAGCCTGAGGCGTCGACCGATCATCTTAGTTTTGCTCTCGGCGTGTCGCTTGGACGCTTTGGAACAGACGGTAAAGGCATTCTTAATCCGAGAACCGGCGATCTTTCACACACCCTGCCGGCGGGAATCCTGTTTCTAGATGGAACTCTCGACGACACGGACCAAAGTGACGGAATGGGGCATGCCCGGGCGAAACTTTTGGTTGACGCCTGGGACCATCATGGTGCGGCGATTGCGCCGCGTTCCGGTCTACGTGACTACCTCCGGGAGAGATTCTTCGAGAGTGTCCATCGAAAGATGTACGAAAACCGCCCAATTCACTGGCCATTGTCGTCCGAAAAGAGGACATTTGTTGCTTGGGTCACGATCCATCGCTGGAACGAATCCACGTTACGCGTATTGCTGGCCGATCATCTGCAACCAACCCTGACTCGCCTGGAAGGAGAACTGACCGACTTGCGGGCGGCACGGGACGGCGCCGACAAGCAATCAGCCAAGGCTGCTGACAAACGCTTCGGCGATGTCTTGAAGGCCCGGGACGAAATGGCGGATTTCATCCAGCTCGTTCAGCAGTGCGCCGAAAAAGGGCCACCCCCCACAGATGGTAATTGCCCGCCCCGAGAAGTCGACGCCCGCTACCTCCCGGACCTCGACGACGGCGTGATGATCAACAGCGCCGCGCTCTGGCCGCTGCTGGCGCCTCAGTGGAAGGATCCCAAGAAGTGGTGGAAGGAACTGGCGATTTCCAAAGGGAAGAAGGACTACGACTGGTCGCACCTCGCCATGCGCTACTGGCCGACACGGGTTGATGCCAAATGCCAGCAAGATCCCTCGCTGGGGGTCGCGCACGGTTGTTTCTGGAAGTATCACCCGGCCCGTGCCTGGGCCTGGGAATTGCGGCTGCAAGACGAGATCGGCGCCGACTTTCGCATCACCGAGGCTTTCTATCGGGGCGATGGAGGCGATGGCGAGCATCGCGACAGGTACTTGTCCGAGCATCCTGTCGAGGCGCTGGAGGCCATTGGAAGAGAGGCCCTCCGTCGGCGTCGGAAGCAAAAACGCCCGCAACCCGAATTGCGAATTCTCGAATCGGGTCTCTGGTCGCGACTTCCCGCCGAATGCTGGGAACTCGAATTGGGAATCATCAAAAAGCAGGGAGTCGTTTTTCGATTGTTGTCGCCCGACGAGCCGGCGGCTCGCGCCGCGTTTCTGGCAGCCAATCCCCATCTGGAGAAGGCTCGGGAACAATTGCTTGCCAGTCTGGCGACACAGAATCTGTTCGAACAAGACGAGCCAGACGACGACGAGGTCGCCAGCGACGACGCCGATACCGACGACGAATCGGCCGAAGTCGGCTCGTCGGAGGAGGACGAATGACTGTGACGCAGCGACTGGTCTCACACGCTCTGGAGGCCGAGTTGCGCGACGAAGTGTGTCGCAGCGCAATCGTCGTCTGGGTGTTACCCACAGGATTCTCCGACGCCGACAGTCGAAAAACGCCCCTGGCTTGGGGACAACACCGTGCGCATCGCCCCAAACTGTTACCATCGGAGCTTTCCGTGTCATCCGCGGTCATCTGAAAAGGGAGAAGTTCATGTCCTGGCAAGATCGAATCAGCATCGACCCAAAGATTCTGGTCGGAAAACCCGTCATTAAGGGGACGCGAATTGCTGTCGAGTTCCTCATGGAGCTTCTCGCCAATGGATGGACGCACGATCAGATCCTCAAGAATTACCCCCACCTGACCGACGACGATATTCAAGCCGCTCTGCACTATGCCACCGAGACGGTCAAGCAGGAACACGTTTACCCATTGCCGGTGTAGATCATGGCGAAGTTTCTGGCAAACGAAAACGTGCCCGGCGAAGTCGTCGAGGCGGCGCGTCAGGCGGGGCACGATCTGGCGTGGATTTGCGAGTTGACGCCGGGTATCGACGACGATGCCGTGCTGGCTGCGTCGTTGGCCGAGAAGCGAGTGTTATTGACATTCGACAAGGATTTCGGCGAGATGGCATTCCGGCAGGGGAAAGCCGCGACGTGCGGCGTCATTCTCCTGCGGCCTCGCCTTCGCGAACCCGATTACGTTGCCCAGTTCACGGTGGCAGTCCTGGCGCAGCAGATCGATTGGGAGGGTCATTTTGGAATCGCCCAAGAAGGAAAACTTCGTGTGGTGCCGTTGCCATGACCGGCATATTGGTTTCGTCGGAGAAGGACGAATGACAAGGCCGCAGGGACTCGTTTCACAGGCTCTGGAGGCCGAGCTGCGCGACGAAGTGCGTCGGAACGGAATCGTCGTCTGGCTCGATCTCGACGGAAGTTACACCGACTTTGTCGACCAG
>JAPLOC010000627.1 GCA_026692825.1 Planctomycetota bacterium
CCGAGATCGACGCCTTCCTCGCCGACAACAGTGCTGACGCGTTCGCGACGGTTGTCGACCGCTTGCTGATGTCTCCGCATTATGGCGAACGCTGGGGACGGCACTGGCTCGATGTCGCCCGATTTGGCGAAGACCAGGCACACACGTTCGCCGCCCGGGCCTACACGAACAGCTACCGCTATCGCGACTGGGTCGTCCGGGCGCTGAATGAAGATCTCCCCTACAACGAATTCGTCCGGTTTCAAATCGCGGGTGATCTCGCGAAAGAGAGCCCCGCGTCCGAATACGATCGCCAGTTGGCGCTCGGGTACTTCGCGCTCGGACCGGTTTACTACTCTGACGCGGGATGCGCGTTCAAAGCGTCACTCGATGAACTCGACGACCGGGTCGATACATTGGCCCGGGGCTTTCTGGGGCTGACCATTGCCTGTGCCCGCTGCCACGATCACAAATTCGATCCCATTTCGCAGCAGGACTACTACGCCCTCGCCGGCATCTTTACGAGTTCCAACTACACCGAACCGCCGCTTGTCCCCGCAGATATCGTTCAGCAGTACGACAAGGGTCAGCAGGCGATTCGCGACAGCGAGCAGGCGGTCAACAAGTTTCTCGACACCCAGGCGGTCGTTCAATCGGAAGCGAGCGCCCGGGAAGCGGGCAAGTATCTGATCGCCGTCTGGCAACTCACGCATCCCGCTCCTGGAACCAACGCGCCGGCCCGCGGTGAACTTGCCAAGTCCGCCGGCCTGCACGAATTCCTGCTGGAGCGCTGGCAGAATTTTTTGGTTGCGGGGAATCGGGGCAAGCTGCCGCAATTGGCTCGCTGGTTTGATTTGAACGACCAGGCTGCGAATCTCGCGATACCGGCCGGTCAAGCAGTTCCCGTCGAAGTCGCGGCGGCGGCCGATCAGTTTCAAGCCGCGATCGTCGGCGCACTCGCCGAGTCGACCGAAGCGAAGCGGTTGTATGAAACACGGGTCGCGACACTCCCCGAAGCCGAGCGGGGCAAGCTGCCCAAGCCGGCACTGGAACAACCCAAAACGGATTTGCTCGCGGTTGTCGCGGTCCCGGGTGGGGCGTGTGGTGTGCCGCGCGACAAAATCGAAGGGGCACTCCCCGAGGAGCCCAAAAAGGAACTGGCGACGCTCAAACAGGCGATTGAAACAGCCAAGAAAGCCGCCCCGCCGAAATACGCTTACGCGCATGCGTTGACTGAGGGGCAGGGGGCGAACATGAAGCTGCACATTCGCGGCAATCCCAACCGGACGGGAGACGAAGTTCCCCGCAGATTCCTGTCGATTCTCGAACAGGTCAGCCCTCAACCCTTCACAGAAGGTAGCGGTCGCAAAGATCTGGCCAACGCGATCGCCAGCGACAAGAACCCGCTGACTCCGCGGGTGATTGTCAATCGCGTTTGGCAAAACCATTTCGGTAAGGGAATTGTCGCGACCCCCAGCAACTTCGGCCTGCTGGGCGAGCGTCCCACGCACCCCGATCTGTTAAACTATCTTGCCCGCCGACTGATTGATCAGAAGTGGTCGCTCAAGGCGCTGCACCGCGAGATCATGCTGTCGAGTCTGTACCAGCAGTCGAGTGTTGGCGACCCGGCGAACGACACTGTCGACGCGGAGAACACCTGGCTGTGGCGGTCGAACCGGCGTCGCCTCGACGTCGAGTCGTGGCGGGACGCGCTGTTGTCGGCTTCCGGAACTTTGAACCCGACGCTCGGCGGCCCGGCGGGAAATCTGGGAGATGCCGGTTTCAACCGCCGCACGCTGTATGGGTTTGTCAGCCGGCACAATCTCGACGGCCTGTTGCGGCTGTTCGACTTTCCCGATCCGAACATCACCAGCGAAAAGCGAACCAGCACGACGGTTCCGTTGCAGCAATTGTTCGTGCTGAATGGCGATTTTCTGATCCGCCGGGCGAAAGAACTCGCCGCGCGGCTGAACAGCGTCGCAGGCGACGACGCGGGCCGGATTCGCGAGGCGTACTGGCTGCTCTACGGCCGCGCCGCTCGGGATGAAGAAGTCCAGATCGGCCTGGAGTACCTGCAAACCGCCGCCCCCACTGCAGGAGATCCCGCGGCACCGAAAAGCTCTCTGACGCGCTGGGAGCAATACGCCCAGGTTCTCCTCGGATCCAACGAATTCACCTTCGTCGACTGACCTCCCAGGCGAGCGGGGCGGCGTAAGCCCCCTGCCGTCCCGCCGAATTCCTGAGCTAGCCCAATCCACCAACCAGCCCCCCTCTGGTGCCACCCATGAATCTCCCCATCCTCGACATCGCCTCCTCCCCCCTCACCCGCCGCGATGCCATCGCCCGCCTTGGAGGCGGGCTGGGAATGATCGGCCTGGCGACCGCCCTTGCCCAACCCGCCGCTGCCGCCGAAGCGACTTCCGCGGCCCCCGCCGCCAGTGGCTCACCGCTTCTGCCGCGCGCTCCCCACTTCCCGGCACGGGCGAAGCGGGTGATTCACCTGTTCATGAATGGCGGCCCGTCCCAGGTCGACACGTTCGATCCCAAACCAGCCCTCGAAAAATACGCCGGCCAGGAGCCACCCAAAGAACTCGTCAACACCATGCGACGGACGAAGGGAAAGCTCATGCCGACCCCGTTCAAGTTCGAAAAGCATGGCCAGGCGGGTATCGAAGTCAGCGAGATCTTTCCGCACATCGCGAAACAGATCGACGACATTTGCGTGTTGCGGTCGATGCACACGAACCTGCCCAATCATGAGCCGTCACTCTTGATGATGAACTCGGGCGAGACGCAGCCGACCCGTCCGTCCATGGGCTCGTGGCTGTCTTACGGCTTGGGGACCGACAACCAGAATCTCCCCGGGTTCGTGGTACTCTGTCCGGGCAAGCCGGTCGTCGGTCCGCAACTCTGGAGCAACAGCTTCCTCCCCGGCATTTTCCAGGGAGTGCATATCAACAACTCCAACCTCGATCCCAAAAAGGTGATCAGCAATATCTCGAATTCGCAGATCACCTCGAACGACCAACGGCAACAGCTTGACCTGATGCGCCGGCTGAACGGGTTGCACCGCGACCAACGAGCGAACGACCCGCAGTTGGAAGCCCGGATCCAGGCGCTCGAAATGGCGTTCCGCATGCAGACCGAGGCCCAGGAAGCGTTCGACATCAGCCGCGAGTCGGAAGCGACCCGCAAGCTGTATGGCGAAGGCGAATTCGCCAACGCGTGCCTGACCGCCCGCCGGCTGGCCGAGCGCGGCGTCCGCATGACGCAGATCTACTACGGCAATGGTCAGCCCTGGGACGACCACGGCGATATTCAAAACCATCGGAACCACGCCCAGAAGAGCGATCAGGCGATCGCGGCCCTGATCGTCGACCTCAAATCGCGCGGACTGCTCGAAGAGACCCTCATCGTCTGGGGGGGCGAGTTCGACAATCTCGGCTTCTCGATGTGGCTGGCAGGTGGCGGTGTGAAAGCGGGATACGTCCACGGCGCGACCGACGAGATCGGCTTCTCGGCCGTCGACAAGAAGATCCACGTTCACGACCTGCATGCCACGATCCTGCACCTGCTCGGCATGGACCACACCAAGCTCACCTACCGCTACAGCGGCCGCGACTTCCGTCTGACGGATGTTTCCGGAACTGTCGTCCAAGATCTTTTGGCCTGACAGATTTTCAACTCGGCGATCCCATGACTCCCGTACGACAACGCGCTCTGCCAATCCGTCAATTCGTTTTTTCAGTCGGCGCACCGAGGTTGGCGCTTGCCCTTCTCCCATGTTTGTTCGCTTGCGTGCTGAACACCGTCGGTCAAGCCGACGATGCCTCTCGGCCGGCACAACAATCGGACCGAGTGGCTGTGGTCGCGGGATCGCCAGCCGGGCAGCGGTTGCGGTTTTCCCGCGACATTCGCCCGCTCCTCTCGAATGTCTGCTATTCGTGTCACGGTGTCGATGAATCGGCGCGAAAGGCAGGGCTGCGGCTCGATATTTTTGAAAAGGCGATCGCTCCCGCCGACTCGGGTGACGTCGCGATTGTCCCGGGCAAACCGGACGAAAGTGAATTGATCCGTCGCATCTTCTCCGAAGATCCGGCGGACATGATGCCTCCTCCCGCCTCGAACAAGACTCTTTCGGCCGCCGAGAAAGAGCGATTGAAACTCTGGATCGCCGAGGGAGCGACGTACGAATCGCATTGGGCATTCACGACTCCGCAACGCCCGAAACCACCTCAGGTCAAACTGCCGGGTCCGCTGGGGGTTGCTGTAAGTCGTCCCGACCATCCGACAACTCGAACCGTCGTGAGCGCCGATTGGCCGACCAATGTGATCGACCAGTTCGTACTCGCGAGAATTCTCGAGTCTGAACTCCACCCTACGGCGATGGCCCACCGATCGACACTGTTACGCCGCGTGTCGTTCGATCTCACCGGACTTCCCCCCACGCTGGCCGAGACGCGGGCCTTCCTCGCGGATGACTCACCCGAAGCCTACGAACGGCTCGTCGATCGCTTGCTGGCGTCGGAAGCGTTCGGCGAGCGGATGGGACAGCTCTGGCTGGATCTGGCCCGCTACGCCGACACCAACGGTTACAACAACGATGAAGACCGGACGATGTGGCTGTGGCGGGAGTGGGTGATCGACGCCTTCAACGCCAACATGCCGTTCGATCAGTTCCTGGTGGAGCAGATCGCCGGCGACCTGCTCCCCGACGCGACTCTCGAGCAACGAGTCGCGACCGGCTTCAACCGCAACCACGTCATCACGACCGAGGGGGGAATCTTCCCCGAGGAATACCGGGTAGAATATGTCGCCGATCGGGTGCATACGACCTCCAGCGTTTTCCTCGGGCTCTCCCTCCAGTGTGCCCGCTGCCACGATCATAAATACGATCCGTTCACCCAAAATGACTACTACCGGCTGTTCGCGTTCTTTAACAACGTCGCCGACAAGACCGTGGGCTACAACTCGGGAGCCCCGGCGGAACCGTACTTGAAAGTGACGCCGCGGCGCTGGAAGCGCGACCACGATCGGCTGCTTGCCGAGCGACTCGCGCTCGATGACGCGCTCACCCGCCGGGTCACAGCGGCCGAAGGGGAAATCGCCGCCTGGGAGCGCACGTTGTCTCCCGCCGACATCGAAAAACTCCCCAGCGATCTCATCGCCCAATTCAGCTTCGAGGAAGGGGAGGGCACGACAACGGCGAATCTGGTCGCATTGAATGACCGGTCGGAGATCCAAGGAGTGGCGAAGTGGACCGACGGGAAAGTGGGTCGCGCTTTGGAGTTCGACGGCCAGACGCATGTCACTTCGGGAGGCGTCGGTGCGTTCGAGCGGAATCAGTCCTTCACGCTCGCCGCTTGGATCCTGCCGACAGCCAATGAGGGGTTGACCGTCGTTTCGAAAATGGATGAAGGAGCGGGTCACCGGGGATACGACCTGATTTTTGAAAATGGTCGCCTCGCGGTGCATCTCATTCACAATTGGCCGGACAATGGATTGAAAGTCCAGACGAAGAAGCCGATGTCGATCAACGCCTGGCATCACGTCGCGGCGACCTACGATGGTTCGAGTACCGCTGCCGGTGTGAAGCTCTACGTCGATGGTCAGCCTGCGGAGGTGGAAGCGACCGCCGACAAACTGACCGAGACCGTGCTGACCGAACAGCCGTTCCGCATTGGCGTCCGCACTTCCGGAGTGCGATTCAAAGGCAAAATCGACGAAGTCCAGGTCTATTCCGCGTCGCTGGCCCCGGAAGCGATTGGCGATTTGGCGAATGGCAAACAGATCGCGTCTGGAGTCAAACCCGTTTTGGCGATCGCACCTGAGCAACGGACTGCCGCTCAGAAGCAACTGCTGACTCGCTACTTCCTCGCGTCGGTCGACACCGAACACCGGCGGCTCACCGCGGCGCGTCGCGACATCGACCAGTCCCTGGCGGCGTTCGAAAAGGCGGTCCCGGCGACGATGGTGATGCAGGAGCTGGCACAGCCTCGTGAGACATTCATCCTGCGGCGCGGCCAGTACGATCAACCGGGCGACAAGGTCAGCGCTGGCACTCCGGCGAGTCTGCCGCCGTTGCCTGCGGGACTGGAGTCCAATCGCTTGGCCCTCGCCCGCTGGTTCGTCGACCGCCAGAATCCATTGACCGCCCGGGTCATGGTGAACCGGTTCTGGCAACAACTGTTTGGCATCGGAATCGTCGAAACGGTCGAGGATTTTGGCCTGCAAGGAGCCTTCCCGACTCATCCCGAATTGCTCGACTGGCTGGCGGTTGATTTTCAGGAATCGGGTTGGGATCTGAAAGCGCTCCTTCGCAAGATCGTGCTCTCGGCGACCTACCGGCAGTCCTCCGACGCGACGGCTGCGCAGATCGAACGGGATCCCAAAAACCAGTTCCTCGCGCGCGGTTCCCGACTGCGACTTCCCGCAGAGACCTTGCGGGACAACGCCCTGAGTGTCGCGGGATTGTTGACCCATCGTCTGGGTGGCCCCAGTGTGAAGCCGTATCAGCCCGCTGGCATCTGGCAGGATGTTTCCGTCGAACGCCGCGCGGTTTACGAGCCGAGTCGTGGAGGGGATTTGTATCGGCGGAGTCTTTACACCTTCTGGAAACGAACCTGTCCTCCCCCGGGAATGACCTCGTTCGATGCCCCCGATCGCGAAACGTGTACCATCCGCCGGGCGCGAACCAACACCCCCTTGCAGGCGCTCGTCCTGCTCAATGACCCGACCTACGTCGAAGCGGCCCGCGAGCTGGCGCAACGCGTAGTCCGTGACGGCGGGGCGACCGACAAAGCGAAACTCGAGACGGCCTGGCTGTCAGTTGTCGCGCGGAAGCCGACAGCCGATGAAGCCCGTTCACTTCTCGCCATCGTCCAGTCCGCGCGCAAGCACTTTCAGTTGAGTCCCGATTCCGCGATCCAGTTGATTTCGGTCGGTGAGTCGCCGCGCGATCAGCAACTCGATCCCAGTGAGGTCGCGGCGTGGACGACAAGTTTGGGAATCCTGCTCAATTTAGATGAGGCGATTACGCGCGAGTAGCGGTTCCTCGACACCTCGCGTCACGCACCGCGACAACGGCGGCTCACTTAGACGTCCGTCCTCCCGCCCGGCTCTGTCGCCAATACTTCCAGCCAGGCAGGAAAAAGCAGAGTGCGGACACCACGCCGTAAATCGTCAAACCCAGGTCGGGCAGTTCCGCTTGGCGAATCGCCCCCATCACCAAAGCGGTCGCGAACAGCGCGACCGCTTGTGCGTAAAACGCACCAGACAGCGTCCCCGCTTTCACAACGAAAACCGTCGCACCAATCAACGGCAGCACGGGCGACAGGTTGAGGACCGGCATTTCGAGTTGTGTTTCGACCGCGAACAGAAGCGAACTGGCCGCCATGCTCCCGCCCCAGATGTGGGCGATCTGTCGCTCGACAAACGTGATCGGCCCGGCCCGCCGTCGCAGTGACCAGAAGATCGCCGCCCAGGTCCCCAATCCCACGACCCACAACACCATGTACGGCCACCGCGATTCCACATGTTGCCACTGGAACCAGTTGGTGACAGTACACAACACAACCAGCACCAGACTGTGCAACATCCACAACAGGCCCCAGTTTTCCAGCACGACGGCGTGATGGGT
>JAPLOC010000628.1 GCA_026692825.1 Planctomycetota bacterium
ATTAACGATTCCAGTTTTGGAAAGGCCGGGGAATTGGCACCAGGGAACGCGCCCACCGACATCGCGATCAGTCGCGATGGAAAGATGATCGCGTGGACCGAGCGGGACAACTCGTTCTATCACCTCGAAGATGTCGCTGGCGGGGAGGTTGTCAAGATTGAGGTGGGCGACCAGGCGGGGGATGCGGCTTTCAGTCCGGATGGAAAATGGATCGCGATCGGGAAGACGTATTGGGATCCGAAGGTCGAGGGGGCGGGTTCTTCGGAAATGCGTCTCTATGACCTTGCGGGAAACCTGGTGCGCGTATTCGCGGGATCACAACCGGGCGGCTTGATCCCGGTATTCAGCCCCAATGGGCGAATTCTCGCGGTGGGAAACCGCAACGCCGACACCGTTCTGTTCGACGTGGCGACAGGGAAGCGGTTGCACACGCTCGATAAGAAAATGACCCACGAGATAGCCTTCAGCCCCGATGGTCAGACTCTCGCCGCCGGTTATGTGGATGGTTCGGTCATCCTTTGGGAAGTCGCGACAGGCAAGAAACTCGAAGCGGCGGCGACCGGCTGCAAGGAAGTCTACTCGCTCGACTGGAGTCCGGCGGGGGATCTTCTGGTGACGTCCGGACTGAATGGCCCGCTGGTGGTGTGGGATACAAAGACTCTCACGCGGTTGCGCGAGCTGAAGGGGCCGGTGTGGGTCAATCAGGTCCGGTTCACGGCGGACGGCACACGGGTTCTCTGGTCAAGCTCTTCCGATGCGTCTGCGCGGAACGATCTCCAAGTGAGCGTCTGGGGCATTGCCGACCCGTCGCAAGACAACATCTTGAGAATCGACCATCAAACGATTTCCGAGCCGCCGACCTCGCAGACAAAGCCCCTGGCCTTCGATTCGGTGGAAAGTCTCGGCATGAAGTTCATCCCGTTGTCGGCAGGCAGGTATTACAGCGGCTGGGACGGCACAGACAATTCGCTACGTCCGGCCGAGATCTCCCAGAACTTTGAAATCGCGACCCACACCGTGACCCAGGGAGTGTGGACGGCGGTGATGGTCAACAACCCGAGCCACTTCTCACGCGGTGGACGAGGAAAGGAGAGCGTCCAGACAGTCCTCGACATGGACCTGGAGCAGTTCCCGGTGGAAAACGTGTCGTGGGAAGAGACGCAGAAATTCATCCAGCGGATGAATGAGAAGGAACGTGACTCCGGATATCTCTACCGCCTGCCGACGTCCGCGGAGTGGGAGTACGCCTGCCGCGACGGAGCGACGACGAGGGACGAATGTTCGTTCCGGTACTACACGGACCAGCCCTCCAACACCCTAAGCTCGTTTGGGGCAAATTTTCAGGGGAACACAGACAAAGGGAAACACCCCTATCTCGCGCGCCCCACAAAGGTCGGCTCGTACGCTTCCAACCAAATCGGGCTGTACGACATGCACGGCAACGTCGCCCAATGGTGCGACGATGTCTATCAGAAGGAACCCCGTCTGTACGTGGTGCGCGGCGGCTCATGGAAAGATCTCGCCGGCGCATGCGACGCGAACAGCCAGAGCGCCTTCGCCAAGGACACCGCGTCGTGGACGATCGGCTTCCGACTCGTGCGTGTTCCGATGCCCAGCCCAAGAGGGATGGGACTGGGGGTTTTTGAGGCAACCATGTCGGAGAGAAAATGGAACGAACTGGCGTCCTACCCCGATCTCACGTCACTGAGGATTGAGCATACGCAATTGAGCGATCCGGAGATCAAGGAATTGTTTCGGCTCAAGAATCTCACCGACCTCACAATTCAAAGCACGAAGGTGACGGATGCGGGATTCAAGGAACTGGCGAAATTCAAACAGCTCACCAGTCTCAGTGTGCGGATTTCGAAGATCACTGATGCCGGCGTGAGAGAGCTGACGGCGCTGACGAATCTCACGGAACTTCATTTGGATATCACAGAAGTAACCGATGACGGACTGGCGGAGTTGGCAGCCTTCCCGAAGCTCACCACACTCGACATCTCGCACACCAAGGTGACCGATGCCGGGCTGAAGCACCTGACGGGAATCAAGGGTCTCACCACACTCATCGCCGACGCCAACCGCATCACCGACACGGGCCTGAAAGATCTCGCAGGGCTCAGGAACCTCCGCAAATTGCACTTGAACCATACGCTGGTGACGGACGAGGGGCTCAAGGATCTGGCGAGGATCCGCGGACTGACCACACTCGGGCTGGGAGCGACCAAAGTGACGAATCTGGGAATTCTGGAACTCGAACCGCTGGAGAATCTCGCGTTTCTCTCGGTGCGCGACACGAAGGTCAACAACGTTGGCGTTCGCGATCTGCAGCGGCTGCTGCCGAATTGCCAGGTATTTCTCTCGAAGCCAACCCCCATTGTTTTCGGTGAGGAGCCGGGGCCTCGGTAGGCCGTTACCACGGCGTGCGAAATAATGACCGCCACGCAGTGACGTGCGATAGGATCCGGGCCGCGCCCGTCAGGAAGCGGACAACGGCCACCGCTTCCTGACGGGCGCGGCTCGGTGTCAACATCCTGTTTCCCGCCGCGTGGTGACACATTCGTTCGCCTGGTCCGACAGTGAAAGCCCCATCCCGACGACACGCCTGGTGACCTATTGTGCACTGTTCTGTCTCGTGGCGGTCGCCCATGCCGCCGACCCGATCGACATCGGGACCCGGCGGGAGTTGTTTGTTGACGACACATTGGTCGAGCGGGTTGTTGGGCGGGCCGAATTGCGCCTTAACCTCCCCACACCGCGTGAAGTCGCGCTCGAAACCAACGAACCCCGGGATGGCGACTCGACCAATGACGTGACCGTGTTTCAGGACGGCGACCTCAATCAGGCTTCAACAGCTTGTCAAACAGAAACGCATTGCCATTCGCGTATTCTTTAGGCTGTGAAACGCCGGGAATGATCAGATAGCACTCGTGTCCGCACGCGTCCGACTTTTCTTTCAGTTTCAGACCGTATGCCGGGTGGTGGATTCCGTGACCGGCGTCGCGTGATGGCAACGAAGTCTCGGCACTGCAGGTCATGAACAACGGCGGGTCATTGGCATCGACGTGATTGATGGGGGAGAACTCGACGTAGATCGCCCGGTGTTTTTCATAGTGGGCGAGCGCCTCTTCGATGGTCTTTTCGCCGACGGCGAATGCGATCATCCGGTGTTGCAGGACGTTTGGTCCCAGCCAGGGCTCGATCACCTTGGGATCGATCGAGGTTTGCCCGACGTTGACGGCCGCCGCGCAGACCCGGGTCGACTCGGCTCCTGCGCTGGGGCCACTCACCGCGATCCGCCGGGGGTTGATGCGCCAGTCAGTCGCTTTGGTCCGCAGAAACTGAATGGCCCGGGCGGCGTCATGAACCGGAGCGGGGAGCGGATTGTCGGGAGTCAATCGGTAGTTGATGGAGGCAATCGAAATCCCCCGATCCAAGAACGGTTGATAGTCGGGGAGTTTCTGACGCTTGTCTCCCGTCACCCACCCTCCGCCATGAATGTGGACCAGCAACGGCCGCGCCCCATCCCCTTTCGCCTGCCAGAAGTCCAGCACGTTCCGTTCGTGCGGCCCATAGGGGATATCGGAATACGTCGGTTCCGGAAGAGGTGAATCGGCGGTCGCGTTCTGTCCGGCGGCGCATCCGGCCGACAAGCCGACGAATAGCATCCAGAGGGAAAGGGTCCGAATCGTCATTGCAAAACCTGAGAGAACGAGGGAACCACTTCACCTGGCGAGCCCGCCGCGGCGGGGCGTCAGCCGGCTGGTTGCACGACGTCGAACTCAATCATGGGGTCGTTTGGCGTGTTTGACCAGATTGAAAAGACAGAGGGCTGACGCCCTCCGTTCGCCTGGGTTTACTTTTGCAAACTGTTCAGGATCTCAAGGAACCCTTTGAGCTGCTTCGCCCGGACCGGGTGCTGCAGTTTGCGGACCGCCTTGGCTTCGATCTGCCGCACACGTTCTCGGGTCACATTGAAGATCCTCCCGACTTCTTCGAGCGTGTACGTGTAACCGTCTCCCAACCCGTACCGCAGCTTGATGATCTCGCGTTCCCGATACGTCAGAGTCTTCAGGACGAAATCAATCTTCTCCTTCAGCATCTCCTGGGCGGCGTTCTGCGACGGATTGTTGTCGGAATCGTCTTCGAGATAATCGCCGAAGTTGCTGTCTTCCCCTTCTCCCACAGGGCGGTCGAGACTCACCGGTTGCCGCGCGATCCGCATCACCCGGCGGGTCTCCTCGAGCGGGATCTGGGCGAATTCCGCCGTCTCTTCCAGCGTCGGTTCCCGGCCATGCTCCTGCTCAAGCAGCTTGCTCGCACGGCGCAGCCGGGTGATCATTTCGACCATATGCACCGGCACGCGAATCGTTCGCGACTGGTCGGCGATCGCCCGGGTGATCGCCTGCCGGATCCACCACGTCGCGTAGGTCGAGAATTTGTAACCCCGCCGGTATTCGTATTTCTCGACCGCCCGCATCAGCCCGGTGTTTCCCTCCTGGATCAGATCGAGAAAATTCATCCCCCGGTTGCGGTATTTTTTCGCGATCGACACTACGAGCCGCAGGTTCCCCCCCGAAAGTTCCCGCATCGCCTGCTCATGTTCGGACAGGCGGTCGTGAACCGCAGCCAGACGCCGCCGAAGATTCTCGGGAGACTCTTGGGCGAGTCGCATCAGGTCGGCCAGTTCCCGCTGATGGTTCGCCCTTTGCTCTTTGCCAAACGGTGTGTCGCTGGCGTTCGCGATCAGTCGCTCGACTTCGGTCATCCGGTCGGAAATCTGCCGCAATGTCGTGATCGCCGGCTGCAGCCGCTGTGTCCGCAGACTGAGTTCTTCCAGCAGCGTCACCATCTTGCGGCGGCGCGAAATCAGCACCCGACGAATCGCTTCGCGCTCGCCATCGGTCGTATCCAGAGCGCATTGCCGTTGAAAATCAACAGCGTTCAACTTCCGCATTTCCTGCAACGACTTCAGGTTCTGCGGCATCCGCTTGGCGATCTGTTCCTTTTCGAGACCTTCGGTCAACGCGACTTTGATCGTTCGGTCAAACGGAAGTTCGCCCTTGTGGACGCGGTCGAGAATCTCGATCGCCGCCTGCATGATGTAGTCGCTGCTGAGGAGTTCGCGACAATACTGCCGGCGGGTCACCTCGATCTTCTTTGCGAGCGAGATCTCCTGCTGGCGGGTGAGGAGGGGAATCTCACCCATCTGTGCAAGGTAGACGCGCACGGGATCTTCGACCCGGCGCGAACCGTCGAGTGTGGGAATGTTCTCGACGGCGCGAGGACGGCCGCGCGGCTTCTTTTGCGGGGGGGCGGTGGGATGGTCGGCGTCGACCCGGATCTCCAGCCCCAGCTCCTGAAGCGAGACCAACAGGTTGTCGAGCTTTTCGGGATTGACCGCCTCGTCGGGGAGATAGTCGTTCACCTGGGCGAAGGTCAGGTACCCCTGCTTCTGTCCCGCTTCAACCAGGGCCTTCAGTTGTTCATCGAGCTGGTGCATTGGGACTCTCTCCTGAAGGAGCTGACGACGGCGCGGCGCGGCGTATCCGGGTGCCATTGTACTGCGTGGCGCGGCGCAAGCGTTCGCGCATCGATTCATTCAACTCGCTGGAACCATCCGCAGACGGCACGGCATCAACCGGATCCTCCGCCAGTTCATTCGTTGGCTCGGTCGAATGGAATTCCAGTTCATGCCGACGCCGAAAGTAGGCAAGAGTGTGATCCATCAGATCTTCCGTCGGATTCGCCGACCGGGCGATCTCATCAATCTCAACCGCCAGCCGCAGCAGATTCGACTCATCAATCGCCAGCGACACGCGGTCGAACGACGGCGGTTGCTCGCGAGCGTGGACGATGAGGCAAGTTTCGTACAAACGACGCAACCCGTGGTGTGTGAAGTCGGCGGGCGAAAGTTCCTTCGCGGCCCGCGATGCCTGGGCCGGGTGTGTGAAGAGCGCCATCAGCAGGTCGATTTCGGCTCGCTCGTCGCGAGATGGTTTCTTGGGTAATGGCGGAATCGTGTTCGTGACAGGCAGCGGCTCTTCGACCGGCCGTTCGACCGGTCTCGGTGCCAGTCCCTTTTGCTGTTGCGAGGTCCGCAGATCGGACAGGCGGTCGCGGATGAACGCCTCGCCGACTTTAAGCCGCTGGGCGAGTCGGCCCAGAATGATTTGCTCGCGTTCTTTCCACTTCGCCGCCAGACCCGCCCCCTCGGCGACCGGAACCTCCGCCAGAATCTCGAGCATCTCCTGCATGACGCGGTGCCGGCTGTCGATCGAATCGAGTCCGTACCGCTCGACCACCTGCCGGTATTTGTACTCCCAGGCCTCGGTGGAGTTCCGCAGCAGCTCGCGGAGCGCGTCGGCTCCATGATCGTTGAGATAGTCGGCCGGATCCTGCCCGC
>JAPLOC010000629.1:0-7381 GCA_026692825.1 Planctomycetota bacterium
GGGGGGGGGGGGGAGGGGGGTCAAGGGGCTTGGGGATCCGGGGCGGCGCATTGAACCGGCTCTTTGGGCTCGAACAGGGGGCGTTCATGGACCAATCCCCGCTCGTCACCCATACCGTTTGAAATCAGAATCAGGCGACCTGACTTTTGGTCAATCCGCATCCCGACAACACCAAACTTCAGTTCGGTCTCGTCTCCAAACACAGGTTCCAGATTCTGCCTTTTCCCCTCCTCTTTCAGGGGGGGGATCTTCCAAATGATCCGGCCACCTTTTGTGCCGTCGCCAGCGCAGGAGACAAGCCGCAATTTCGCAGTCACATCGTCGACCTCAGGATCGCTATAGAATTCCACACCCTTTGTGGTTGCACTGTGTCCTTTGAATTCCGCGTGGGGAACGGACTGGTCACCGGGAATGGTCAAATTCCAGACTCGGACCGACTTATCTTCACCACCTGAGGCGGCGACCCAATGTCCATCACACGATACTGCGACATGGTTCCATTCGCCGGGAGTCGCGTGTGTATGGCGCAGTACCGTGCCCGGGATGGAAAAATCATTCGCCTTCCAGACAACCACAACTCCCGCTCCCTGGTTGTCGGATCCGCAGGCGGCCAGGAGTTGACCGTTCGGGGAATAGCGCAGCGACGCGACACGACGCAACGGAGACGCGAGTGAGTGGATCGGTCTTTTTTCGAATTCGACCACAGGTTGAGTCGGGTGCATGGAACGGATCTCAATCGCGATTCCCTGCTCACCGGTCGCCACCAGACTGGAAGCGGCGGCGAAAATCAGCGTATTGGGGTCGGACTGAGTTGGCGCAAACTGCGCGCAGCGGTAGCCGCCGTTGCCCGGCTGGACCGGCATCTGCCCCAGCGGGCGAACACTGTCGGCGCCGAGATTCCAAGCCTTGATTCCACTGTAGGGGCTCGCCGTCAAAGCGAGGCCGCCTGCAGGAGCGCAACTGACGTCGTACACTCCCAAATTGCTCGAGAGCATCCCCATATTAAGATACAGTCCCTTCTCGTCGAGCTTCCATTGGTGGACCGCGGATCCATGCAGGGTCGCCAGACGAGTACCATTTTCCAGGAAGAGGGCACCGTTCACCTGACCGGTACTCTTGTAAGGGACATTGAGGGACAGTTGTTCGAAATCCGGTTTTGCGGGGAGCGGTGTATTTCCTTCGGGGAGAGTCCAAAGAGTCAGATTGCCTTCCGACATTCCCTTCTTGGGGATCCGCTCTTCAACCGTCAGCAGCCGTGACGAATTGGGAGCAAACTGGACCGAGGTGATTTGTGCGAACGGTGTTACCGGTTCGAAGACCGTGGCAGTACCCCCCTTGCCTTCTCGAACCTGTTTGACCCCCTTAACGAGCTGCCCCTGAGCCTCTTTGTCGCGTCGATCCCAGAGGACAAGATTGGTCGCGGTCGTCTGCACACTGATTTCCGCAATTCCCGGTTTCAGCTCGACACTCGGTTTCGGCTCCACGACGGCCACCAGAAATCGTCCATCAAATGAGACCGCGAGATCGGTAACATAATGGCCGTGGGCACTGCAGGGATACACTCCAACCTGTGTGCCCGTATCTGTCGAATACTCGCAGATTTGCCGATCATCTCCTCCGACGAGCAGAGTTTGCTGTTTACCCTGCCCCACGAACGCCGCGGCGTTCAATCGTTTCTTGTGTCGCACGGGCAGATCGATCGGCGATTTCGCCGGGTCGGCGATCGACCAGATTCGCCCGTTCCCCTGTCGGTCCCCAGCGAACGCCAACAGGCCGTCGGGGGAGATTGCCAACGTCGTCGCGGCGGCGACCGCGTTTGCCGAGTCCTTGTTTGGCGGATTCGCGGGGAGCAGCAGGCGTGGCGACTCTGCTGGTTTTCCCGAGTCATCAAGATTCCACAACTCCGCACAGACCTCCTTGTTTCCAGCGACCAGCAACTGGCGACCGTCTGGAGAAATTGCCACCACCAGGTCGAGTCCCAGACGACGGGGAAGTTGCGCACATTCACGACGTGCTTTGAGATCCCAGATTCTTACAATCCCATCGACGCCGCCGGTCACCAACCATCGTTCATTCCGGTCGATTGCCATCGAGAGGTAGTTTTTCTGACTCCCCTCCGCCAACGGGAACCGCGGGGCGGATACACCGGGATCTGGAAGTGACTCAAACTTGTATGTCCCGTCCGGGCCCAAAGGCACGGCGGAGGTATACTCGTCCTCTCCCGCGACAATGAAGGTGATCAACCCACCACCCGCGGCCGAATTGAAGTCAATTGCCCGCACCGCAACCTCCGACTCCCCGATTTCCATTCCGAACTTGATGTCAACATCCGGGATTCGTGGCGGTGGTCCCTGGGCAATCTGATTGTGTTCAAAGTGCGCTTGAGCGACCTCATGTGACCAGTGTTGCCCCCGTCCCGATGTGTCGAACGAGAGGAACTGATGCCCGGTATCATCCAGAACGGCGAAGGCCTGAATCGGTCCACTATGGCCGCGAAAAATGGCTTTGAGATGGGGACTCAAATCGCCGACCGCCCATTCCTTGACCCGGAAATCGTCTCCACCGGTCAACAGTGTCTTTCCGTCCGGGCTGAAGCAGAGCGACCGCACCACTCCATGGTGGGCACGCCGCGTCAATGCCGGAACCATCCACCGTCCGGTCCCGCGCACAGATGCCAGAACCAGTGCGTTGTCCAATTCGTTGGTCAATGGCGTCGTCTCGAGAACGAAGTCCCGGGCCGAGGTGGTTTTCCGAGTGGCAAGCTCGCGCAGCCTGCGAGCATCCCATAGCAAAACCCGCCCCGGTGCCGACCTGTCGCAAGACGCTCCCCAGTTGCCATCCGGACTCAACGCAAACTGCGTGACGTCGGTCTTCGATTTGAGATCACGACTCTGCCAATGCAGGACACTGGTGTCCCCCTCCCTCGACCAGGAGGGCTTCGCGGAATTCTCCGGCTTGAGACCAAAAAAACAAATCCGTCCAGGGTTCTTGAAGGTATTGACGACAGCCGCAATGCCATCGACTTTGCCCTTCGCATCGCGCAGCAGGTGAATTCCCTCCACCTTGTCGGTCGCCTTGCGATAAGCGAGATCCTCACGACCGACGAAACTCAGTTGGCTGCCATCAACCTTCCAAAGTTCGAGGAACGAGACGACGTCGTTTACAGACTCCTTCGTGCTGAATGCAAGATATTGGTCATTGATAAACACCAGATGTTCAATCGCGGCTGATTCCGTTCCCTGCAATCCGGTCTCGACAACCGGCTGAAACGTGTGACTCCCGTCGATGGCGGCAAACAGACGCAATTTGACGTCACGATCCTGCCCCGTCGAAAACGCGAGCTGGCGACCATTGGGTGAAAACGCGACGGCAGTGACCGTCTCTTTTGTCGTCGCATTGGTTCCCCAGCCAAACACGGATTGGAATTTTCCCTGCTTGACCGTGCAGATTTCGAGGGCGTGTTCCTGGCCTGGTGCAATCGCGACCAGTCCGTTCGGGCTTGAACTCGTCGCCAATCGTTCAATTTTTCCGGCCGCTTTGACATCGCGAATCTCCAGCGCCGTGCAGAGCCTTTTGAACTCGGAGTCTCGCAGTTTTTCGAACCGCGGATCGTTTTCCACCTTTCGTTTGATGTCGCGTGCCTCGTCCAGTTGATCGTACTTGCAATACCGCCGGATGACCGCCACGTAACCCTCGTATTCGAGTCGAATCGCCTGCGACTTTGCGGCTTCTGCGAGTTGTTGAGCGAGTTCGGCCGCATGTTCCGCCTCTGCTCTGAGCATGTTCGACTCTTGCAAATCCTCTTGTGCGATCTCTGCCAGGTTGCGGGCCGTTTCAGCGCTCTCCCTTGCGAGTCGAGCGGTCTCGGTTGCCTTCCCAGCTTCTGTGTTTGCCCGCTCGGCCTCGGTTTTTGCCGTTGTCGCCGCGTCTCTTGCCAGTCCCGCGTCAGTCATTGCCTGCGCAGCCTCAGTTTTCGCCTGCACCGCTTTCGCTTGTTCCTGGTTGGCAGTGTCCTTCAGGGAGTCGACGGTACCGTTGAGCTTCAGGTAATAACTGAATACGATCGCCAACCCCGCCAGCAACACAACTGCGGTTCCGGTCAAAAACCGCACCCACCACAGTCGGTTTTTCGCGGAGTGAAGACTACTCTCCAGCCGCTGAACCACTGGGCCGTACGACTCCACCCGCCGGTCTTTGAGCAGACTCAGGCCCAGCTCAAAATTCTGATTCTCCTCAGCCTGAAGAGCGTATTTCAGCCGCGATTCAATCGCCGACTGCTCGATTCTCGTCCGAACCCGGCTCACCGTGCGCGTCGGGCTCGCGGCGGGCGCGCTGCCGTTTCCCTGCGCAGACACCGGCGCGTCCCACTGCTGGAGCGCTTCTTCGTAGCCAAACATCGCGAGTGCGAACTGTTCGGTCTTCTTCGTCTTCATCGCCATCTCGAGCGACTCCTGGGCGCGGCGCGCCATTTTGACGCTTTGTTCGTGTCGACGGTATTCCACAACGGCCTTCCGCAATTCCTGGACAGACTGGTATCGGTCCTCGGGCGATGTCTCCATCGCCTTCAGCGCCACTTCGAACAACTCGCGAGTTCCCGCCGCGTCGATCTCGCTTTCGTCCCGTTCGTCGTATTCAATCAGGTTTCGTTTCACCCGATCGACCCAACTGTCGTTCACCTTCTGGTCAATCCGGGCGCTGGGACGCGGCGAGAAGCCGATGATGATCTGAAACAGAAGAGCCCCCAGCAGGTAAATGTCGGCCCGTTCATCAATTGCGGCGATGTCGCGCCCCGCAAGTTCCGGGGCCATGTATTCCGGCGTTCCCCCCGGTGATTGCGCTTTGGGTATGTGGTGGATCAACTTGCACCCGGGAAGGGCGATCGACATGCCCCAGTCCATCACATACACCTCGCCGTATTCGCCCAGCATCACGTTCGCGGGTTTCAGGTCGCGATGCACAATATGCCGGCTGTGGGCGAATGCGAGCGCATCGCAAACCTTTAGAAACACGTCGAGATTGTCGTTAAAGCACGTCCGATCGACGATACGTCCTTCCCAGGTCTCTCCAGTGACAAGCTTCATGGAATAGAAGAGCTTGCCATCCTCTGTCTTCGCGATGTCATAGATCGGCACCACGTTGGGATGCTCGAGGTGGCCGGTGATCAGCGCCTCGGCCTTTGCATCTTCCCACTGTCGCTTGCGTCGTTGTGTCAGGTTCTCGGTCGATTTTTCCGCCGGGTCAATGCCGATCTTGACCGCGACTGTTCGCAGCAGCGACCGCTGTTTGGACCGGAAGATTCTGGCCTGGCCCCCCTTGGCCAGACCTCCGACGTGAAGCTTGCTCCTTTTCTTGCGCCGTTCGCCGTCAAACGCCACCTGGTAGTCAGCGGCCGCCAGGTACGCCAGGTCATACTTCTGCTCGACCGGTGAAGATTTGTCCTTCCCAGGCCAGGGTTCGCCCAATTTGAGATTGTAGGGCTCCGCCAAACGCATTGGCCGGATGTAGGGAGGGGCGACGTCGGTTGGGCCGTCGAATTCGATCGTTTCGCGGGCGTTCTCCAGGTGAGTCGTTCCGCGCTCTTCCGCCGGAGAATCGAGACGTGGAGAGTAAACTGCGGCGTTTTCCGGAGAGGACCCCGAACTTAGCTTGCCGGAACCTGAACCCGAACCGGCTGATCCGGATGCGCCCGGCCCGGGTGTTCCCGGACCCGACCCAGAGCCGGACGGAGATGAACCCGAATCATTCAGAGCTTCAGACGACTTCTGACTCTCCACGGGCGGCTTCAGCGGTGTCCCGGCTGCGGAGGAGACCGAGAGGGCCGGTGAGGGGGGGGCGTCTGGGAACGGAACCTGTTGGGAATTCGTTGGAAAGGGCGCGTCGTGTTGCATCCCGGCGACGGGAATGAACGCCGTGTGTTCCTGCAGCCCCGGCTCCGGTGCCGGTTTGACTGGCGCGTCATCCGGTCAGGCTCCCGTAGTTTTCAGGGGGGCGTCTCGGTCTTTTGTCTGAGGGATCCGGTTCAGCCATGCGACGTTTCTCCAGAAAATGCAGTCACATAAAAGATAACAACTCCGTTTAGCTCTGGCGACGAACTCCCATTCGGGGCGAATTCGTGACCTGATCTGCGGGCCGGCCGGTCGTTGCCGACCTGCGGGACCTCCAGCCCCCAATCAACCATCCCGCAACCGCCGACAGCCCAACTGTCCCGGCGGCGGGCGATTCAACGTTGACTCCTTGCTGAACGTCCCCGGCGGGCGGCAGTGCCGGCGCGCGCTCGGGAGGGGCGTCGAGGCTGGCAGCCCGTGGCTCAGGTGCCGCTTCGTCGACTTTCGGTTCGAGAGTCGGTTCGGACGCGCCGGACTCGTCCGTCGTCTCCTTCAACTCAAGTTGAGTCGGGTCAACGCGGTGCGGGATAATCCGGATCTCGCCGTCGAAGATCCGCTACGTCAGCAGAAGTGTTCTTGATTGGCCAAGCACACGGTACAACTCATAGGTACCGAGTTGCCTCTGCCCTTCGGGATCACTGAGCAGTGTATTCTCCCAGCCTCCCTGAGACTCGTCGAAGAACAAGTCAATCTGATATTCCTTCGATGGACCAGCGTCCTCGTTCTTGTTATCGGGCTTGAATTCGCGGACAAATGTCTCCTTCCGGTCCGGAATCGCGAACGGCGGCGGAAGCGTGAAGATCCGTTCGGTGACGACGGCCTGGATCGGTGCCGCGAGAGCGGCCGCGATGGGGGGGACCACCACCGGCTTGGGCAACTCAATCCCCGCGAAGTTTGGCGTATCGGGAGGAACCACCCGGGGAACCAGAAAGATCGCCACACCGGTATCGAGACGATTTCCTTCGATCGGTGCCGCAAAGCGGCTTTGTGTCGCCAGGTCAACGAAATCCGTCGACGAGAGCAGCGTCACCCCATTGTCGAACGCGTTGGGACGTGCTTCGCCGTTCGCTGACGCGCCAAACACGACGATCCCCGGGTGCTGCGAGACCGAGAACAACACATTGAATGGGTCGGCCTCGCTGTCGCGCCGGGTTCGCGAAAACAGAATGTCACTGAGGGTGTAGGTGTGATGGTAATTGGTCCCCCCTACGAGCCCGTCAACAGCATTGCCGTCCTGAGTGACTTTGGAAAATCCGTGGCCTTCGAATCGCTGGCTGACACCGTCGGGAGTTTCGTCACCCCAGTCAATGTCGATTATGAGTCCTTTCTCGGTCGTCTGTCCAATGATGACATTGAATTTCGCCAGATACACTTTGTCGTTGGAGTTGGGGACGTTCGTCTCCACAACCGCCTTCGTCTGTGGCAACACAAGCTGAAAAAATGCTGGATTCACAACCATCATTCCCGGTTGCGGCGACAGGAACTTCGCCACCCCT
>JAPLOC010000629.1:7438-14877 GCA_026692825.1 Planctomycetota bacterium
CGCCACCCCTTCGTTAACCATTCCTTCGGTACCGACCCTCAGGCTTGCGCCGGTCGCCAACGTCACATCGCGCCCCGCCACAACCACCACCGACTGATCCGCCACACTCTCGGATCTGACAACCGCGTCGTTCCCCAATTTCACATCGCTCAAGGTCCCCTTGGCAACCAGTCGGACCTGCTGCTGGGCAGAGATTCGATGGCTGGTGACATAGGCCGAATTCCCCGGGTTCGAAATCTTGGCGATCGAAATCGAGGCATTCGTCAGCGCGACTGCCACCCCCTTGTGCGGGTCCGGGACACCGCGCACCAATTCCGTCTCGGCGACCGTTCCCGTTTTCGACAGGGTGGAATTCTCGGGGCGCAGTTCCATCGTCACCGGGTCGAGCGTCCCGTCATTGGTGATGATGTCGACACTTCCCTTGGGAGCCTGCACCGCGACGACCGTTTCCAGTCCCGCCACCGCGTTGGCCGCCGCGTCGATTCCCAGCGTGATCGCGTCGCGTTCGCTGATATGGATCCCATCGGTTCCCCCCGCGTAAGCGACCAGCGTTGTCACACTCGTATCGAGCGCGTCGGTCGCCGATCCAATATTCCCCGAGCCTGCGATCAACCCCGAAGCGTTCAGTGTCACGATCGCCGACGGAGAGGCGGCGATGATGTTCAGCCGCACTTTATCCAACTTGGCGTCCACCGCCAAGAACGATGTCATTGCGAACCAGGTTGCCTCCCATCAGCGGCAAGTCGGTCGCATTCAATGTCAGCGTGGCGTTGTTGGCGTCCAGAACGGCTCGGGCGTCGATCAGAATTGAACCATCGCGCAGGTCGTTTGTGGAAGTTGTGTACTTTTGGGAAGAGGTGGTCAACACGCCTGTCCGTTCCCCGACATTCGGCCCCGCCGTCGCGATATTTCCGCCACGAATTTCAATGCGTCCACCGGGGGCGCCGAGTGTGCCATCCCCCGCAGTCACGCCCAACGACACCAGTCGGTTTACGGCATCGCCCACCGCATTTCCAAACCGGACAGCCGTCTTTTGTGCCGCCACATCAATGCCGATCCCCGTCGCCGTCCCACGGGCGGTGATGCTCAGCTTCTCGACACCGTCGGCGCTTCCGCGAATCGTGCCGTCGGCGGGACGGTCGGTACCCGGAGCGATCGCGTCGCTGCCGAAAGCGATGTGATTCCCCGCCAGCGTTGTGAGTTTGTCGAGCGCCGGGTCGGCATTGGCGGGGGCGTTGAGGAAAACGTCTCCACGATATCGCTGATCGAACCGATTCGCCCCGGTGAGTCCCGCGTCGAGGGCGGCATCGGCACGGGTTCCGGTTGTCGCAACACTGGCACCGTTGATCTGGATCCGCCCATGGACGTTGGAATTGAGCGGATTGGCATCAGCGGTCACGTCGAACAGGCTCAACCGCTGACCATTGTCTCCAACCCGTCCCAGAAACGTCGCCACTCCCTCACTTCCGGCCCCGGTGGATGTGCCGGTCGCCCGCAGAATCAGCGCTTCGGGACCATTGGGATTGGCTTCCGTCTCGCTGCGGAGCGTCTTGTCGAATGTGATCGCCGAGCCGGTGATTCGGGTCAGATTCGAATTGATCGGATCTCCAGGAATTACGGGAGCGTTCAGTGTCACGGCGCTGTGGTACATCTGAGTACCGGCCGTGGTCACCTCGCCGCCGTTGAGGATAATCAGTCCGCGCTGGTTGTCGTTGAGCGGCGGCGGAATGTCGGTCTGGTCATTCGCGGTCACATCCAGGGAGGCGAGCGCGCGGTTCGCGTCACCAACCTTCCCTGAAAACGTCACTGTTCCACGCGCCGTCACAACGCCGGGCGGGACCGCGGAACCGAGAGGCGAAATAGTTCCTGTGGCCAGCACGACCAGGGTTTCTTCGTTGGCAGTCACACTCCGAACCGTACGGTCAAACTTGACGTTGGCACCTTTAAGCGTGGTCGTATCCGCCGTCGCATTCAGTCGTACTGCGCTGTGATATTTCTGGTCCCCCGTCGTTGTCACCTCGCCGCCGTTGATCTCGATCCGCCCTTGGGCTGTGGGATCGAGCGGTATGAGCGGATTGGCGTCCGCCGTCACGTCCAACAGGCTCAACCGTTGGCCATTGTCGCCGACCCGTCCCAGAAACGTCACCACCCCCTCGCTCCCAGGCAAGGTGGAGGTACCGGTCGCCCGCAGAATCAGCGCTTCAGGACCATTAGGATCGGCTTCGGTCTCACTGCGGAGTGTCTTTTCGAATGTGATCGCCGAACCGGTGATTCGGGTCAGATTCGAATTGATCTGATCTCCAGGAATTACGGGAGCGTTCAGTGTCACTGCGCTGCGGTACATCTGAGTACCGGCCGGGGTCACCTCGCCGCCGTTAAGCATAATCAGTCCGCGCTGGTCGTCATTGAGCAGCGGCGGCAGAATGTCGGTCTGGTCATTCGCGGTCACATCCAGAGAGGCGAGCGCGCGGTTCGCGTCACCAACCTTTCCTAAAAACGTCACTGTTCCACGCGCCGTCACAACGCCGGGTGGGACGGCGGAACCGAGTGGTGAAACGGTTCCCGTGGCCAGCAAAATCAGGTGTTCTTCGTTGGCGGTCACACTGCGAACCGTACTGTCAAACTCGAGGTTCGCCCCAGTCAGGCTCGTCGTATTCGCCGTCGCATCCAGACTGAGAGCGCCGTGGTATTTCTGATCCCCCGTTGTTGTCACTTCCCCGCCTTTGAGCGTGATACCACCGCCCCCTGTCACATTCAGATTGTGCAGCGGGATCGTGTGTCCAATGGCGTCCCGCAGCAGAACCGGGCCGGCCGTGCCCGCGTTGACGTCCAAATTGTCGACGCCGAGAGCGGGAGACGACTTCCCGTTGATTGTCCCGTTGACAGTGATACTCGCTCCAGCCGGCACGCCCGCGCCTGTGGAATCGAGTTTGCGGGATCCATTCACCACCACCGCGTCGTTGATTTCAATCGCGCCGCCCGCCGTGATGATGTCGGCGTTGAGATTCGTGGTTGATCCGGTTCCGTTGAGCTGGATCGAGCGATTCGCGAGGAGCGTGTTGGTCAGGTTTCCATCAATCGTGATCTTGCCTCCCGCTCCTGCCGAGTTCAGCACGAGATGATTCCGGAACGCCGCCCCGGGGGTCGCGCCCCCTCCGTCAACGGTCAGTTGCTCGGTGCCGTCGACCCCCGCGTCACCAATCGTCACCAGCGTCCATTCATTCGCCCCCCCGGCGATCGCCAGAATGTCCTGGTCGGTGATATCCAGCGTCGTCGCGCCGGAGTCAGCGTCTCCTCCCACCCGGATGGCAGTCGCGGCACTGGTCCCCGGACGCAATATGAGATTGCGTGTTCCATGAATTGTCCCCGCGCCCGACAGCAGGTCGATTTCCGCCGCAGAGATGTTCAGGTCACGCAGTGGTGTGATCGCTCCGACGGCGAAATTCACCACCACGTTGTTGCCCGAAACCGCCAGATCATCGACCCCGCCCACCGGGGAGTTATTCGCACCGTTGATCGCGCCGTTGAATGTGACGTTACCTCCCCCGGGAGTCGCTCCTCCATTGGTCGTGTCGATTTTCCGAGTGCCGTTGACCAGGAGCGCGTCGTTGATCACGACCGCGCCGCCAGCCGTCAGTATGTCGGCATTCAGGTTGGTGGTCGCGCCGGTCCCATTGAGTGTGATGGAACGATTGGCGATCGCCGTATTCGTCAGATTGCCGGCAATTGTGATCCCGCCTCCTACCCCCGCTGAATTCAAGACGAGGTTGTTGCGGAACGCCGCCCCGGGAGTCGCGCCTCCTCCGTCAACGGTCAGTTGCTCGGTGCCGGCGACGCCCGCGTCACCAATCGTCACCAGCGTCCATTCATTCGCCCCCCCGGCGATCGCAAGAATGTCCTGGTCGGTGATATCCAGCGTCGTCGCGCCCGAGTCAGCGTCTCCTCCCACCCGCTCCCACCCGGATGGCAGTCGCGGCACTGGTTCCCGGCCGCAATGAGAGGTTGCGAGTACCATGGATCGATCCGGCCACCAGAGGCAGGTCGATTTCTGCCGCGGAGATCGTCAAATCGAGAAGTGGCGTGTTTTGCCCGATTGCCCCCTGAAACACCGCGTTTGTCGATGCATCAATCACCAGAATTTCGACGCCGGCGGAACTGCCGTCAATGGTGCCATCGAACTGCACCGAGGTTCCCGGTCGTCGTGACCGAGCCCCCGTTCAGGGCAATCCCGGTGGTGGCCGTGACTTCAAGGGAGGCAATTCCCGCGCCAGGCGTTCCGACCGCACCGCCCAACGTCGCGCCACCGGCGGTGTCCACAACCAACCCGAACGTGCCGTTGACCGCGCCCCCGAATCGGATATTTCCGCCACCCGTCGATTTGGCTGTGACATTTGCCAAGAGCGTGACGTTGTCGCCAAAGGACTGAGCGCCAGTGGTTGTTACGTCTTTCGTCAGTTGGGTTGTCCCGGGAGCGTCCGTAGAGACGCTTGCCGTGCCGACCGTGTCAGCGAAAATCGTGGCTCCTCCGGTCTCAACAGTCAGGTTCCTGGCACCGTCAACTGTGGAACTGAACTTGATCTGCCCCAGGTCCGACTTGAGTGTCGCGTCTTGGAGCAGCGTAACTGCGTCATTGTACGTCTGAAAACCGGATGTTGTGACATTGCCCGAAATCAATGTCGTTCCGTTGGGGCTGGTCGTCAGGCTTGTCAGCGAAGTGATTCCACCCACGACGCCACCAAAACGGGTCGTACCGTCGGTCACGACGTTCAAATCAAACTTTCCGTCCAAATTGTCATTGAAATTGACGGTTCCCGCATTGGCCTGAACCGTTGTCGCCCCACCCTTCAATTCGACCGGACCGTTGAACTGGACGTTGGCGGCGACCAGCGTGGACTGATAATCGGTCCCATTCAGTACAATATTGGCTCCCGCTCCCGAGGCCGTCACGGTGATCGGGCCGGCCACGACAATGTTTCGCAGGTTCACCACGTTTCCAGCGACCACGAGACCCTCAAGATCTTCGCCTCCGGTGACGTTCTGGGTTCCCGCCCCCCCCTCGACCGCGCCCGAGAGATCCACATCCCCGTCGGCTCCCGCTCCGGTACTTGCCTGAATCAACAGAGTGTCGTTGCCGCCGGCCGACTTACCGTCGATCGGTCCCGAAATCGAAATCAACGCTCCCGCTGCGACCGCCCCGCCGTTTGTCGCATCCAACTTTCGCGCGGCATTCACAAGGACCGCGTCGTTGATCGTGATCGCCCCCCCGGCGGTGATAATGTCGGCGTTCAGATCTGGCTATTCAGGGCCAATCCGATATTGAATTTCCCCCCTTCGAGCGTCAATGGCAACGCGTTGAGATCGCCACCAATCTTGAGTTGGGAGAATCTTCCATCAATGACCGCCAAGTCTCCTTTCGAAATATCCAAAACGGCATCCGCAGGTGAGTCGTCAGCCCCCCCGACATGAATCGCTGTCACCGCCGCGTCCGCCGCCACCGCCAAACTTCCAGTCCCTGACACGGTTCCCTTGAAATCAATCTCCAGTGCAGTCACTTCCAGTGCGGATCCAAAACTGGAATCCTTCACGGTCACCTGCCCGGCGCTGACAACCGACACCTGTTGAATATCGCTCAGTTTGGCCCCGTCAAAACTCACGCCAAAACCCGACGGAACCCCTACAAGTTTGAGCGAACTGAAATCAAACGAAAACAACGATTTGTCAACATCGAGAATGCGTCCACCCTCGGACAGGACTGCATCAGTGGCCCCCAGCCCACTCAGACTGAGATCATTGAAGGCGTCCCCGGCAGCGCTGATTTCAAATCGGACGGCGTCAACCCCAAGCGGAAGTGTCGAATCCTTGACGACAATCGCCGCTCCTGCCCCTCCTGAAAATCCGCTCAGCACCAGCGAGTGTTGCCCCGGATCGAATTGGACATCGGCGTTCAGTACCCGCCGCCGTTCCAGCAGGGTCAATTGCAAGTTTGGCGTTCGCCGCTGACGAACATTGGCGGACTCCCGATTCGAGGTGAACCATCGGGACTGAACCAGCTCGACCAATGAACGAAAGAACATGAGATCACCCAGTGAGACTCAAAAGTGCGCGCACCTGAGGCCAAATATCGACCCCCAAAGATTTTCGCACATGTCAAACACGAAAAACAGTGGGAAAAATGTCGATTTTGGGGGAAATGGGAGGGATGGTGCAAAAATGGCAAAAAAGACCGGCTGGTCCGACTATGCCACGCTTACCGGTCGCGACAGGGTCGGTGAGCCATTTGAAGTGGTGCTGTCGAAAACTCCGAAAATTCAGGTAGAGCCGTTTTTCGCCAACTTCCTGTCCCCTGTTTCGAAGGATCGCCGACATGGCACGCAGGCCCATCACATGGACGTACGTCTTTCTGGGCGGCGTCGTCATCTTGACGCTCGCCGCCGTTCGCGCCGACGCTGTGGGAAGTCACTCCGCGACATCCTCCGCGAAATCTGGCGGTTCCGAAAAACGAGCGGGAGCCCACCGCCTGTTGGTATTGAGAAACTCCAGACCCAAACCCAAACCCACCCCCGCTCCCAAAGTGGAGGTCGTCGCCCCCCCCGCTGACGAGTCGGCTGACGACGCGATTCCTGTCATTGAAATTGACGTCGCACCCGCAAAACTGCTCGCGCCAGCGAAGTCCGAACCGATTGCTGAATCGGACACGCAAGTCACCGACTCGCCTATGTCCGTCGACACCGACGAACTCCCGGAGATTCCCGACCTGGGTGAGGCGCCCCAATTCGCCAGCTCACCGGACTCCGATGATGACGATTCGGACCGCTGCCTTTCTGCGATCGTGGAGGACGACGATGAGGCCCAGTCCGAGACCATTCTGACCCAGGGAACTCAGCCGGATGAGGCCACGGTTCCCCCTGCGCCCGCGCCGGTCGGGGCGTCGCGAATTAAGTATCGCGGCTCGGATTCTCGTTCCAGTCTCCCCTTTGACAAAAACGAAACGATCGACCGGGCGATTGGTGGCCGAAACGGCATCCAAATCAATTCGGTTCGCAAAGGGAGTGCTTCAATTCCTGAAAACCGCGCGGCACCATTTATGGACCTTGTACCGCTGTACCAGGTCTCGAACAACTGGACCCTCCGGCAGCCCAACCGCTATACCCACGACATCTACTTCCGCTCCCTCTACTTCGAACAGCCCCAGCTTGAACGCTGTGGCCGAGGCTTGGGCTGCTGGACCACCGTCGCCTCGGCGGGAACGTTCGTCACACACACCATTCTGCTTCCTTACTCGGCGATCGTGCGTTGCCCCAGCACTCTGGTGACCCCGTTGGGTGACTGCACCACGTGGTCGACGTACCCCTGCGGCGTGACGATTCCCCGTCCGTTCGAAGATCGCGGCGACCAAGTCGAATTCGAAGAGTAAACCGGCGATTCGGTGTTTCGAATTC
>JAPLOC010000630.1 GCA_026692825.1 Planctomycetota bacterium
CACCCCCGAATTGATTCGCAGCCGATCCGACCGATCGCTCTGGAGGTTCTGGGAGGTTCTCCCCGTCGATCGTCCTTCCGAGGCCGTTTCGCTGGGAGAAGGGGGAACCCCGTTGCTCAAATGCGTTCCACGCGGACCGTTCGCGCGATTCCCGCGAATGTACATCAAGGACGAATCGTCGAATCCCACAGCGAGTTTCAAGGCGCGTGGAATGGCAACGGCGGTCACCCGCGCGGCGGCGCTGGGAGTGAAAACGATCGCGCTCCCCTCGGCTGGAAACGCCGCGGGTGCCGCCGCCTACTATGCGGCACGGGCGGGAATGCGATGCATCCTCTTCATGCCGCAGGACACCCCTCCCGCGAACATCATTGAGTCGGTGGTCGCCGGTGCGGAGGTCTATCTGGTGAACGGCCTTATCAGCGACTGTGGCAAACTCGTTCGGCAGGGGTGCGCGAAGAATGGCTGGTTCGACCTGTCGACGCTGAAGGAGCCATTTCGATTGGAAGGGAAGAAGACGATGGGGTATGAAATCGCCTTCGACATGGCCGACGCGAATGGAACGCGGGACCTCAAGTTGCCGGATGTAATCTTCTATCCAGCCGGTGGGGGGACTGGACTGGTGGGAATGTGGAAGGCGTTCGACGAAATGCAGCAGCTCGGCTGGATCGGACCGGAACGTCCGAAGATGGTCCTTGTGCAGGCGGCTGGCTGTGCCCCGATTGTGCGAGCGTTCGAGCAGAACGCGGACCATGCCGAACTATTCCCCAACGCCGCCACGGTCGCGAGTGGGTTGCGAGTCCCGGTCGCGGTGGGGGATTTCATGATGTTGAAAGCAGTTCGGGAGAGCCACGGCACGGCTCTGACGGTTACAGATGCCGAGTTGCTGGCAGGAGTCGGTGAAATCGCCCGGCACCAGGGGATCTTCGCCTGTCCGGAAGGGGGAGCCGTTTGGCGGGCGGCCTGTCACCTGGCGGATACGGGATGGCTGTCACCCGATGCCGAAATTGTGCTGTTCAATACAGGAAGTGGACTCAAGTACAACCACCTGTTCGAACCTCAAGGCCTCCCCATCCTCGACCACACGAGCGCCGATTGCCTCAACAAAGTCCGCCCCTGACCCAGGCGAGCGGGGTGGCGTCAGCCCCCTGCCGTCAGCCCCGTGTGTACGCACGCACACAGCCCGTAGCTTCGAAAAGTTCAAGCCCCACAACTTCGCGATCGACTCCAGTCCGACGAATGGAATGCCGATACTTTGTGGCACCCCGATAACGATCGCGAACGAAAAAAAAGTTGAAACCGCGCGAACCGGGAGAATTTCCCTGTGTCCTATGATTGACACAACTGTTACGACTGAATAGGATGTGCGTACCCAGTGGGGGGTTAGCTCAGCTGGGAGAGCGACAGGCTGGCAGTCTGTAGGTCAGGGGTTCGATCCCCCTACCCTCCACCATAGACCGCCACACGAGAAATCGTGTGGCGGTCTTTTTTTTGTTCAACGGTCGGTGTGCGGAATCTGCCGCGAGCGGGCTAAAACGAGACATTCATTGAGGGACCCCTTGCAGGCTCGACCGGCAGGTGAAGGAGATCGGTGGCGAACATCACACGCCTCGATCGAGGCTCAGGCCCCTGCCACGTTCTGTGGCAGGTGAATCAGATCGCCGATCTGGAACCTCAAATGTCGCGGATGGTGAAACCGGCTTAACGCGCCAGACAGGTTATGGACTCGAATGTCAGATATGCACACCAATGCCATCGACACGCACCTGAGCGCAGATCTGATTCACCTGCCGGGCGAGCCGGGTCCCAAATCGGACGGTGAATTGCACAACGTGGCGTCGTGGACGCTTGGGTAGCCGATTTTCCCGCTTGACTCGTAAGGAATACCTTACCTATAGTGCGGACCATGATGGTGACACCCAATCGAGAGCCCGACATTTTCACGGCCATTAGCCATCCCGCACGGCGACGGATCCTCGACCTGCTGGTGGAAACCGACCGTTCCGTCAACGCGCTGGCGGGAGACTTTCAGATGAGCCGACCGGCGGTCTCGCAGCATCTGCGTATCCTGCTCAACGCCGGGCTGGTCACCGAGCGTCGGCAGGGGCGGGAACGCCATTATCGTCTTGTTCCCGAGCGGCTCGCGCCGGTACGTGATTGGATCTCGCACTACGAGCGGTTCTGGGATGATCGCCTCCAACGCCTTCAAGAACATCTCCTGCGCGGAGAAGACCTGTGAACCAGACGATTCGTCGAGAGATGCTGATCCCGCGGCCGCAGGAAAAAGTCTGGCGGGCGCTGACGGACAGTGCCACCCTCGCGGTGTGGATGTACCCCAACGATTTCGAACCGCTTGTCGGTCACCAATTCACCTTTCAGGTTCCCCCCAATCCGAAAGTTGGCTTCGCGGGTTTGGTCGTACGGTGTGAGGTGCTGGAATGCGAGCCTCTCAGTCGGCTGGTGTTTTCGTGGTCGGCGGG
>JAPLOC010000631.1:0-4041 GCA_026692825.1 Planctomycetota bacterium
GACATCTCGGCAAACTCGGCTTTGGCTGCGACCAGATTCGCCCGGGCGAAGAGCCGATTGTGAATGAACCCGATCTCTTGACGGATCAGGCGTTCGACCCGTGCCGGCAGCGTCGGATCATCGTGAGTGTCACTTCGTGAAATCGAGGCTTGAGCCACCGCGCCCCCATGGGAGAGGACTTTCGAAGCGCCGGTTGCGCTGCCGCTGGATTTCCTGCGTCCAATCACCGCATTCTGGGCTGCCCCGGAAGAACCGCGCCCCGAGGATTTCGGGGTTCCCGTCGCCGTTGACACCGATTGTGTGACGCCAGCCCGCTTGGTTCGGGCCGACTTGGAGGCGCTAGCGGTGCGAGTTTTCATGGTGTGGACTCCTGTTTCCTTGTCGCGAGTTGAGTGGTCGAGTGGGTGGGCTCGAAAATCGTTCAATTCGTTCACCGCATTATTCGCAGGCATTTAACCAGATAGCAAGCGAAAAACGTTCACAACGTCCACTTTTTCAGAAACTCTCTATAAGTGTCTGTCGCATTGGAGATTGCGGACTTGTCCATTGAATTTCCGGCAGGTCGTCATACGATATTTTGGCGATTTTCGTTGAGACTCCTCGCGAAAATCATTCAAACCATTCGTTTTCCGCAGCGAGAGGATCCTGTCCGTGCAGGAGTTCGTGACTCCGAAACAGGTCGCCCGGGCGATCGACGTGAGCGAATCGTCAGTGAAACGCTGGTGCGATCGCGGCATTATCCCCTCGTCAAAAACTGCGGGAGGACACCGCAGGATCCCGATTTGCGCCGTCCTTTCTTATCTCCGGGAATCTCACCAACTCATCGTCTCGCCAGAGATCCTGGGGCTCCCCGCGACGAGTGGCCAGACCGACTGGGTCAATTGCCGGGCTCGCGATTGCCTGAGTCAGGCCCTGTTAACCGGCGACGAAGAACGTTGTCGACAGATTTTGTTTGACATCTGGCTCGCCGGCCAGCCGATTTCCACAATTTGCGACGAGGTGATCGCCGAGTCGTTTCAACAGATTGGGCACCGTTGGGAATCTCACGACGTCGACGTTTATCAGGAACGCCGGGCGTGCGAAATCATGGCCCGCGTCCTGTACGAATTTCGACAGGGGACACCTCCGGGAGACCCGTCGGCGCACGCGTTGGGTGGCACCATTCCCGAGGATCAATATGTACTCCCCACCACCATGGTCGAGCTGGTGTTGCAGTCGTGCGGCTGGAACGCGCGATCGATTGGCAACTCGGTTCCCTTCGAATCGATGGCGAGGGCGATTCGCGATCTGCGACCGAGAATATTCTGGGTCAGTATCTCCTACATCACCGACGTCCCCGCGCTGACTGACGGCTTTCGGCTGATCAACCAGGCCGCCGACCAGGTCGGAACGGCGATCGTCGTTGGCGGATTCGCGCTGCAGGAATCGGTCCGCCAGAATCTGCGTTACACCGCGTTCTGTGAAAGCATGCGGCACCTTGCCGACTTCGCGACAAAATTCAAGGGGACGCCGGCAACGTCCTGAGGCAACCGCTGCAGTTGGGTTCCTCCCTGGAGTTACCCACTCCCGCGAAACGGGACCGTCAGGAGATTTGCCCAAAACTTCTAAATCAATAGAAGATCCCTTGACGGCCCTGCATGCTGGCGGTATCTTCTAGTTCACTCGACGATTGGGATGTCGATATCGAACTGGAGACTGGCTGATGGCGCGACCTGCGGCGGAACACCCGACCGAATTGGAATTGCAGATTCTCAAGATTCTGTGGGAGCGGTCGCCGCTCCCTGTGCGTGATGTGCGGCAGTCGCTCGCCGACCTGGGGCGCGAACTGGCCCACACTTCGGTGATTACCACGCTCAACACCATGGTCGGCAAACAGTATTTGAGCCGATCAATGGTTGGCAACGCTTGCCTTTTCGCCCCCACCCTGTCGCGCGAACAGGTGTCGCGCGGCATGCTCGACGATGTGGTCGAGCGGGTGTTTGACGGGTCCGCGAAGGCGGTCATGCTCAGTCTGTTTGAGTCGGCGGATCTTCATTCCGACGATCTCAAGGAGTTGCGGCGATTGATCAACCAGAAGGCCCGCCAGGCCGAATCGAGTGGTTGATTGCGTTGGAAATCTGACCGTAGGCGAAAGCGACAACGACGTTTGACCGAATTCCTCTCGCGCTTAACCGCGTGTTTCCCGACAGGTTGTGCAACATGGTCATTGACTCGGACTTTTCCGCTGGTGTGCGACTGACAATCGCCTTGTTTCATTTTCTGTGGGTGGGAACGTTGATCGGCGGTGCCTCTGCCGTCGCGGGGCGATTGCTCGCGCGTCGCCGGGCGAGTCTCCGATACATCGTCCATCTATCCACATTGTGGCTGATGGTGATCGCCGTCCCGGTGCTGTACGTCGCGGCTCCTTGGATCACACCCCGCGCGCTCTTCACCCCAGTTGGATCAAATTCCCAAATCGGAGACGATCAACCGCCACCACAGGTCAGCGAATTCCCTCCCCGGGATTTCGTCCCCGAGTCAGTATGGATTCAGGAGAGTCCCCAATCACAGATTTCGCAGGCGGCAAACGATTCGGGAAATATCACAGAAACCGCGACAATTCAACGAACTACGCCGAGAGCGACTTCAACTGCGTCCCCCATCTTGAATTCCGCCGTACCCTATGTTGTCGGACTCTACGCTTTCGGCGTCTGGTGCATGCTCGCGCGACTGGCGGTTGGACTTTGGGGAGGACATCGGTTGCGACTGTTGTCTTCCCCGGTGCTGGATACTTCGCTCCTGGCGATGGTGCAGCGACAAGCGGCGCGCCTGCGGCTCGCAACGGTTCCCGCGTTGGTCTGGTGTGACCGGACTGTTGTTCCGGTGGTGGTGGGGATCGCCCGGCCGGTCATTCTGCTCCCCGCGGCGATCGCGACGAATCTGCGTCCCGAGCTGATTGAGTCGTTGTTGTCGCACGAACTGGCACACATTCGTCGTTGGGATCTCGCCGTCAATTTGATGCAGCGGCTGATTGAGGCACTGCTGTTCTTTCACCCGGTGGTTTGGTACGTCAGCTCGCGTGTCAGTGCCGAACGGGAGAATGCGTGCGACGATCTGGTACTGTGCGCGGGCTGGCCGAGACTGCACTACGCTGAGGCGCTGTTGCAGATGGCGGAAAGTGTGACAAGTCGGCCGGGAGCGACAGCGTTCACTGCCGCCGGACTGGTCGCCGCGACGGGGGAATCGAATTCACAGTTCAAACGCCGGGTGTTGCGGCTGTTGGGGCATGAAGAGTCGGCTCGGCTGGGATGGTCGAGGGGGGGAGTGAGCGTGTTGTTGGCCATCGCGGCGATTGTGGTTGGAATCCCGATCGCGGTTGGGGCATGGAATGGACCGGACCCGCAGGAAAAGGCCCCAACGTCACCGCAGCCGAACGGGAATCAAGCTCAAGCACTCGGAGATCCGGTCGACCCGCGGGAGGAGTCTCCCGAGAAACCCGGGCAATCACCGGAGTCGGCAGCCGAGCGTGACCCGATTGACGAACAGCTCGATCGAATCGCCGATGCCAAGAGAATGACGAGAGCTTGAATCGGGAACTGTTCGCCCTCGACAAAATGCGGAATCAGGCGACGGTAGCCGAGATTGAAGAACGGGGCGCTGCGCTACTCGATCAATTCCCCGAGCCTGAGGCGGCGGCCCGAATCAACCATCAACTGGCACATGTCTTCGCGCAGCGCAATATCCGCGACCATGCCGTTCTGGTCGCGAAGTACGCACAACGCTCGCTGGAAATTGATCGCCACCCGGATCGACGCGCACTCGCGATGGGGTATCTTGCCAGCGCGGCGAGTCTCGATCCGACTGTCACCAGCGCGGACGAACGCCGTCGCAATGCGACACGAATCTGGCTGAAGAATTACTGGGAAATGCTGGCGTTCAAGCTGCCCAAGAACGCCCCCGATCTTCCTGGCGTCGGAGGAAATCGCCCGGACCTCGGTGCCGATGCGGCGGAGATAGACCGGCTAAAGCGTCGCGAAGTGGTGCAGCTACGTGCCCGCCGCA
>JAPLOC010000631.1:4057-5616 GCA_026692825.1 Planctomycetota bacterium
GGCCGAGTTGATTCGGAGTCTGGTCTATCACAAGGAAGTGTGCGCCCGACTGGTGGTCGAAACCTACCGTTTCGGTGACAAATCGGAAGACGAGATGCGCGGGCTGGCGATCGAAATTCTGAAAGATCCCGAGGTCGCGCACGATCTGATTCGACAGGGGATCGCGCTCAAGGTGGGTGAGGATCGTCCTGAAATCCATTGGATGGAAGATCCACCGAATTCGCCCAGTGGACTCGCGATCGAAGTCTTCCCTGCGGGGAAGGTTGAACGGACCGCGACAGGCTTGAAACTCTCGCTCCGAATCGCGAACCGGTCGGCGCATGACTTGACGACGATCGTTCCCCACGAATGGCATGGGGGGGATTGGGCCAGGACGAATCTCTACGCGTCGGTCACGCCGCAACTGCGCATTCGTCAAGCGGCGTTCGAGCCGGCCTATCTGTTTGGAGAAAATGAAGGGAAAGCGGCCGAACCCCTCACCGTGGAAGCGGGTAAGAGCGTCGATATCGAGATGCGGATGGACTGGCCGGGAACCGGTTCGGTGATTGGCTCGCCATTTATTACGGGTGACCAGCCGGGGGTGTACCGGGTGCGATTCGCGCTGGCGTTTGAATCGCACGGTGGGTTTCGGTATGTCGTGAGTCCCACGGGGCTCGTGACCCTGTCCCCTGAAGGGGGAAAGAACGCTGGAGAACAACCTCCGGCGAATCCCCGTGGAGAACCAGCCCCCGAGCGGTCGGCGAAGTCCCCCGAAGAAGAGTTGAAATCGGAGGTTGAACCGATTCCCGAAGGTGTCTTGATCGCGGCGAAGGTGGTCGACGCCGATACGAATGAACCGATCGCGTCGTTCCGTGCCTTGCCCGGGACCCCCTTCACCTTGGTGAAATCGCCGGAGGATCCCTGCCCGGCAGTCTGGCAACCGCATTTGATCAGCGAATATTCGGCGGGAAAATTCGCTTGGCCGAAAGAGCGGTCGTATGCGCAGTTTCGCTTGCGGTTTGAAGCGGAGGGTTACGTTCCCGGCCAATCGCTCTGGCTGAAAAAGGAGGACGGTCCGCAGTCGATCGTCGTGAAACTGAAAAAGGATCCGGGAATTGCGGGGCAGATTCTGGCTCCGGATGGTCGCCCGGCCTCGGGCGCAGTCCTGGCGATCGCACTACCGAATCGGGGAATTCGACTGAACAATGGACAGTTTGAGGGAGTGGGATCGACAAGTCCAAAGCGACCGGATCCGGTACGTCTCTCGGATCGATGGAGACAGCCGGTGGCGATTACCGCCGACGCCGAGGGAAAATACCGGTTGCCGACGGAAACGGGATCGGCAATCGTGTACGCCGTGCATGAGGCCGGAATCGCGGAAGTGACATACCAGCAATTGGCGAAGTCGACAGAAATTCGACTGCGGGGGTGGGGATCGATCTCTGGCCGGGTGGAGTGGTTGGGGAAATCGGCAGGAAATGAAACTCTGACGGTTCTTGTGAACCGCGAAATGGATGGATATCCGGAAGGATGTTCGGCGTCATGGAACGTCGTCAGCGATGAGGAAGGACGGTTCCGTC
>JAPLOC010000631.1:5623-6681 GCA_026692825.1 Planctomycetota bacterium
AAATCTCCCGAGTGACACCGCTTCCGGGCGAAGACGCTGGATCGTATTGGTTTCCCAACTTGCACGCGCAAATCGCCGAGGGGAGACCAGCCGCAGTGGTGTTCGGCAAAGGGCGAACTGTCCAAGGCAAGCTCACTGGGCGGGATTCGTACAAGGGGGTCACCTTGAGCCTCTCGCCAAGGCCGCCGCGGATTGGCGACGACTTCAGTGGTTTCAACAGCATCGGAAATGGGCCTCTCCGTCCAGTGTTTTACCGAGTTCAGATCCCTGTCCAGGAGGATGGTTCGTTTGAAATCGAAGGGGTCGTTCCGGAGAGGTACCTGTTGAGTGTGCAGGTGGGGGAAAAGTCGCTGCAAGTGACGAGAGTGACGGTTCCGTCGCCAAAACCAGACGAGGAGGCTAAGCCATTCCGGCTCGAAGAGATCAAACTCAAAGCCGGCGTCGAACCAAATTCCGACGCGTCGCTGAAGAGCGAAGCGGTCCGCGAGAAGCTTGCCCGGAAGCAGACGCTGGCCATCTCTGGCAAACTGCTGTTCGTTCTGGATGAACTCGAAAAGCTGTACGATGTTCCGGTCACGGTCTCGCTCAAGGAAATTCGGGAACGGGAAAAAGACGCGCAAGCCGAGGTCTCGGTGAAGGTCACCGACGTGCCGTTGTCGGAATTGTTCGAGAAAGTCGCGCAGGCGGCGGGACTGGACGTGGAGTTCAACGAGAAAGGGGTTCGGATCCCCGCGGTGAAGTCGAAGGAGGACTGACCGGGACTTCAGTTTGGACAGCAGGATTTTCTCCCCCGGTGCGAGGCTTGGCGTTATGATCGCAGGTCGAACTGCGCGGAGAATCCCTGCCCACCCCCTGCGACTTCATGCCCGAATTTCTGATTCATTCTGCTGCCGATTCGCGACTCGACCCATTTCGCGATCTGAAAGCACAAGGGGCAGTTGCGGACTCTGTGTTTGTCGCTGAGGGGGAAAAACTCGTTCGGCGACTGCTCGCCAGTGTTTGCGAAACTGTGTCGATTGTAGGCACCGAGACTGTGCTGGATCGGCTCCGGTCGGTCA
>JAPLOC010000631.1:6690-7252 GCA_026692825.1 Planctomycetota bacterium
AGCAACCGTGCCGGTGTATGTTGTGACGACGCCAATCATCTCCGAGTTGATCGGCTATCAGTTTCATCGCGGGGTTCTGGCATGCGGTCGAGTTCCCCCGGCAGCGACGTTGGATGAGTTGTGCGAAGGAATTCCAGCGGGTGAGGCGGCACTTGTCGTGGCGTGTCCGGATTTGCGCGATCCCACCAATCTGGGGACGATCATCCGCACGGCGGCGGGGTTCGGAGCGCGGTTTCTGATCGCGGGCCAGACCGGAGTCTCACCCTGGTCGCGACGGGTCTTGAGGACTTCCATGGGAAGTGTCCTCACGCTGCCAATCGTGCAGACCGAGGACTGGATTGAGGCGCTACATAGGTTACATGAGTCGGGTTTCGAATCGGTCGCGACGGTTCTGGCGGAGGACGCCGAACCATTGCGGAAGGCGCGGTTTCCATTGCGCAGGGCAATCTTTCTGGGAAACGAAGATGCCGGTCTGCCAGTTGATGTCGCGTCGGCATGCCGGCGGCGGGTCACGCTGCCGATGGCGGCGGGGGTGGATTCGTTGAATGTCGCCGTGGCGGCG
>JAPLOC010000632.1 GCA_026692825.1 Planctomycetota bacterium
GTACTCAAAGATCTACCCGTTGCAGGTGGGCTGGGCGAAGCGGGGAGAATCGGGAATCGAGATGACCGACTGGTGGCCGCACCTGGCGGGGTGCGTTGACGACATCAGCTTCGTCCGCTCGATGTACACGACCGACAATGACCATGCCGCCGAGAATCAGATTCACACCGGCAGGCACAAACTCGACGAAGTGCAACCCGCGATCGGGGCGTGGGTGAAGTACGGACTCAGTTCGCTCAACGACTCGCTTCCGGAATTCGCCGTCCTGGGTGGGCCGACCCGGGCCGACACACGGGAGTCGTTCGGTTCACTGTACCTTGGCCCGGAACACTCTGGCGTCGTGCTGTCGACCGATCCGAAGAATCCCCTCCCGTTTGGAACCCGCGGGGCCGACCTGCTCGAAGAGGAACAACGCCGCGAATACGAGTTGATCGGTCGGCTGAATGGTCTTGCCGCCGTTGAATATCCCGCCGATGATGCCCTGCGAGCCCGTATTCAGGCGTACGAACTCGCGTTTCGCATGCAGCGGGCGGTTCCCGAGGCGCTCGATCTGTCGGCCGAAACTGCGGCGACTCAGCAGCTCTACGGACTCGACAATCCGACCACGAAGCCGGCCGGGGAACGCCTGCTCGCGGCGCGGCGTCTGGTCGAACGCGGCGTACGGTTCGTCCAGGTCTATCCCTCCCCCTACGGCGTGTGGGATTCACATCGCGCGCTCAAAGACAACCATACGAAGCTCTGTGCACAGGTCGATCAGCCGGTGGCGGCGCTGCTCAAAGATCTCAAACGCTCGGGATTGTGGGATGATGTGACCGTCGTGTTCTGTACCGAGTTTGGCCGGACCCCCGCAGTGGAAGAACGCGCTGGCGGAACCGATGGACGGGACCATCACCCGCACGGCTTCACTGTCTGGTTGGCGGGGGCGGGAATCAAACGGGGGTTCGTGCATGGCGCGACCGACGAACTGGGCTTTCACGCGATCGAGCCGGGACATTACGTCACCGATCTGCACGCGACGGTCTTGCACCTCATGGGACTCGATGCACGAAAACTCGAAATCCCCGGTCGCAAACGGCTGGATATGGATTTCGGAAAACCGATTGAAGACATCCTGACGTGAACTCGATTCGTTCCCAAACCCCGTCCGCCTGACAGATTCACCAACCGATCAGAAACTCGCATGACGAAGACCACGCGGCCCCCGACGTCGTCCTATTGGACGCGAGCCGATCGTCGGAAGTCTGATCGGCGTGGCTTGGTGCGGTATCTGACTACGTCGATCGCCCTGTTGGTGTTCTTCACCATTCCGCCAACCGCCTTCGCGCAGAACGGCGCACAGTCGGTCGACTACCTGCGCGATATTAAGCCCATTCTACGCAGTCGATGTTACGCCTGTCATGGTTCGCTCAAGCAGCAGGGGGGACTCCGTCTCGATACCGTGGCGCTCGCGACGAAGGGGGGCGACGCGGGACCGGCGATTGTGCCGGGGGACGTCGCGGCCAGTCCGCTGGTCGAGCGGGTAACGGCGACCGACCCGCCTCAACGGATGCCGCCGGAGGGTAAGCCGTTAACCCCCGAACAGATCAGTTTGCTGAAACGCTGGGTCGCAACGGGAGCGACCGCCCCAGAGAATGAAACGCCGCTTCTGGATCCGCGGAGCCACTGGGCGTTTCAGAAGCCGGTCGCCGTCGTATTGCCCGCCGTCCAAGACGACCGCTGGCAACGCAGCCCAATCGACGCCTTCATCGCCGATACCCATCGACAAAATCAACTGACCCCGCACGCTCCCGCGTCGCGCGACGCCCTGCTGCGACGGGTGACGCTGGATCTGACCGGACTCCCCCCGACCCGTGACGAACGACGCGAGTTTCTGCAAGACACCTCACCCGACGCGTATGAACGCCTGATCGACCGATTGCTGGCGAGTCCCCAGTATGGCGAGCGGTGGGGTCGCCATTGGATGGATGTCTGGCGTTACAGCGACTGGTACGGTCGACGCGACGTGAACGACGTGCGCAACAGCTACGCGCAGATCTGGCGCTGGCGCGACTGGATCGTTCGCTCGCTGAACGAAGACAAGGGGTACGACCGCATGGTGGTAGAAATGCTGGCGGCCGACGAGATTGCACCCGAGGACGACGCCACCCAGGTCGCCACCGGTTACATCGTTCGAAACTGGTACTCGCTGAACTACAACCAGTGGATGCGCGACTTGGTCGAACACACCGGCAAGGCGTTCCTGGGATTGACACTGAACTGCGCCCACTGCCACGACCACAAGTACGATCCAATTTCGCAGCGCGAGTATTTTCAATTCCGGGCGTTTTTTGAACCGCTGGAAATCCGCCGCGACCGGGTGACAGGTGAGCCGGACCCCGGGCCGTTTCAGGACTACCTCTACGCCTCCTCCACCGCCCCAATCACCAGCGGGCTGGTGCGAGTTTACGACAAAAAGCTCGACGCGGTGACGCGGCTGTATCACGGCGGCGATGAGCGGAACATCATGGAGGACAAGCCCCCCGCCGCCCCCCTGCCCCCGGCGGTTCTGGGGGGAGACCGCACGGTGGTCTCTCCCGTCACGATTCCCCCCGCGGGACATTACCCCGGACTGAAACCGTTCATTCGACAGGAGACGCTGGCTGCCGTCGGGGAGCGTGTTCGCACAACCACCGCCGCTCGTGAGGCGGCGGCGGCCACGTTGACTGCTGCCGCCGAGGCGTGGAACCGCTCGCACGCCGCGAATGCGGGAGCGCGATCACTGGCCGACATTGTGCCGCGCGAGCAACTGATTGGTGAGTGGCGGTTTGAAGGATTTGACGAGAATTTTCTAGCCGACTCGTCGGGGAAGGGTCGCACGCTGGAGCGGATCACAGGGACCGATCCCAAGGTCGTTCCGTACCGACCCGAAAGTCCCTTGGCACGAGGAGGATCGGCGTACGCCATCACTGGCGAGTGGGGGAGTCGTATCCAGCAGGCGGAATTCCAGCAACTGACGAATTTCGCGTACCTGGCGACCGGAGTGAAACAAGCCCCGCCGATCGGGGAGTTCGCGATCACACTGCGCAACCACATCAGCCAGGCGTCGGCGGGATTCAACCGCACACTCGTGGAACACGAAGGATCGTGGATCTGGCTGCATCGCGGGATCGACACGAACACCAGCGAACTGCGCTTTCTGTTGTACGACGAAGCGGGAAATCTGCGCGATGTCGCTACGGGAACGGGAGAGTCGCCACTGTTGCTGACGACCGGTCGCGACTATTTTCTGGGCGCGCTGCTCGACAAAGACCAGATCTCTCTCTTCGCGGTCGATCTGGAACGTGACGGCGTGGTACAGATGCGACAGTTTCCCCGCACCGATGGCGTTCATTCCTTCGTCCCGTTGCGATCTCCCCAGGGAGACCAGCGGATCAAGATTGGCAATTCGGACGGTAGCGGCCGGCATGTCGGTTTGATTGATGAGGTCTGTTACGCGGCCGCCCCTCCCGAGTTTGACGCCTTCGCCGCGCTGTTCGCGACGGTGGCCAAAGATGTGGTTCCCGATCGGGTGTTTCGGACCGCGCTGCATGCGTCGCAAACCCATAACGCCGCGGCCGACGCCGCCAGTTTGGAACTCCTGGCTGCGCAGGCCCGCATCGCCGCCGATGATCTCCGGTTCCTGACGCCCGCCTCGGGCGCGACGGAATCCGGCACGCTGCCCCCTGGCCCTGCCCCGGCGGAGCCGATTCAAGGGGCCACCCAAAAAGCTGGACAGCTCGAACGACAGAGCGCGACCGCGACCGCTCGCGCCAAGTGGCTCGCCGCTCTGGGGGACCGCGCTGCGGCTCTCGAAAAGTCTCCGGTCGACGCCGCCGTACTCGCCAAGGCCGACAGCACGCTCACCGCGACCACCGCCGCGCTCGCTCAGGCCCGCGCCACGGAGGCGACCCCCGTCACCACCTACACGCCGCTCAGTCCGCAATACCCGACCCACAGCACTGGCCGCCGGCGGGCGCTCGCCGAGTGGATCGCCAGCCGGGACAACCCCCTCACCGCGCGGGTCGCGGTCAATCACATCTGGCTGCGACACTTCGGCCGGCCGCTCGTGGAATCGGTCACCGATTTTGGCAACAACGGCAAACGCCCCAGTCATCCGGAACTGCTCGACTGGCTGGCGGTCGAGTTGATGCGCGGCGACTGGCAGATGAAGCCGCTGCATCGGCTGATTGTTCTCAGTCAAACCTATCAACTCGACTCCATCGCCGAGGGGGCCGATGGTCCGAATGGCTCACGTGACCGCGACAACCGCACCCTGTGGCGATACCCTGCCCGGCGGATGGAATCGGAAGCGGTCCGCGATGGTGTCTTGTTCGCTGCGGGAGGACTCGACCTGACCCCTGGTGGTCCGGAGATTCCCAACACTGCGGGAATGACGTCTTCCCGCCGAAGTCTGTACTTCAGTCAACACGCGGAAGGGGGCGGACGGATGGAATTTGAATCTCTGTTCGATCCGCCCGATGTCTGCGATTGCTATCGGCGGACGCAAAGCATCATGCCGCAACAATCGCTGGCGCTCACGAACAGCGACCTGGTCCGGGCGCAAAGCCGTCGATTGGCCGCCGCGCTGTGGAAGCAGGTTCTGCGAGAACACGTCGACCCCGCCGGCGGGAACAAGGCATTCGTGTCAGCCGCGTATGAGCAGATTCTCACCCGCGAGCCGTCCCCCGACGAACTTGAGACCTGCCTGAGTTTTTTAGCGGAACAACAGGCGTTTCTGGAGAGCGCGCAGGGTGCCGGAGCGAACGGTTCGAATTCGGCAGGAGACGCGGCCGCAACCGATTCCGGTTTCCGTGCCCGCGCCGGCCTGGTGCGGGCGCTGTTCAATCATCACGATTATCTGATGTTGAAATAGGGCTGCGGTCCCACGTTGTGGGCCTAAAGATGCGATTGCGCAGAGCCGCCCCCGTCAGCAAATGGTTTCCGTTCGTCGCTTCCTGACGGGTGCAATCCTACACCTGGGACACCGTGATCGCCTGGGGGGAGTTGCTACGCGCGATTCAAATCGACCGGCGAAATCTCCAGTCTCCGTTTCGCCAGGAACTCTTCAAGCTCCAGCCGGTTGAACACACCGGTTGTCGCTCCAGGAAAGCGGACGCAGCTCGCGCCGAGAGCACTGCCGATTTCAAGACAGCGCGGCGGTGAGGCTCCCTCCAACAGGCCGGCGATATACCCGGCAGCGAACGCGTCGCCGCTTCCGGTACCGTCGACATAATCCACAGGAAAGATGCCACTCTTCCAGACCGTGTCCCCCGCATGCAGGATCGCGCCCTGTCCTCCACAGGTGATGACCACTGTCCCCGCGCCGGCTTCACGAAACTTGTGGGCCTGCGCGATCGGGTCGTGCAGGTTGGTGAGCAGTACCGCTTCGTCGAAATTCGGCAGGAAGACATCGGTCTGCGGCAACACCGTTTCGAGGGCCGGCCAGGTGTTGGTCGGATCGGGAATGACAACATCGAGAACCGTCTTCAGGCCGGCGGCCCGCGCCGCGCGAAAGAGCCGCGCGACCCGTTCCCCGGTGAGCGCCGGCATCAGGAAGAATCCCCCGAGATAGAGAATGCGGGACTGAGCGATGAGGTCGGGGGGAATTTCGTCTCCGGTGAAAGCGGCGTTCGCTCCAAACGTGTGAATGAACCGCCGGTCTTCACCTTTCACGTTGATCACCAGCGTGCTGCTGGTTTGCAGTCGCGGTGTTTGACTCAAGAGCGACGTGTCGACCCCCGCTCTTGTCAGACTGTCGCGGACAAACGCTCCCGCCGGGTCGTCACCAATCCGACCAGCGACCGCCGAGCGAATCCCCAGACGGGCGAGGTCGGCCGCCACGTTCGACGCGCAGCCACCGATCGCCCAGGAGATTCCCGGCGTCATCACCAGTGCCCCCGAGGCGGGGAGTTTCTCGACCGGCTCACAAATGAAGTCGGCGACCACAATCCCCGCGCACAACACGTTGGCTGTCAGCAGTTCGTTCGCAAAATCTCGACGAGCTAATCAATCACCCCCTTGGGGTCGATCTCGGTGACCACTTCCGTACTCGCGCCCCCCGCGAACTGCGGTCGGCGGTCGGCGACAGTCGCCCCCCGGGTCAGTTCCCCTTCCGTCTCGACCGACACCGGCATCGGCTGCGAGCGGACCAGTTGCGGTCGGGCGACCACAGCCAGCGCCACCACCTCGGCGATTCGAATGCTCTCAATCCCCAGCAGTTGGCGATGTGTCCGAAACGACAGTTTGCTCAGAAACTGTGACGCGGGACTGTCGGTCGCCGTGATTTTCGGAAACTGTTCCAGCGTCAACACGGCTTTATTGGTGACATCGAGCGGGACCAGCGTCTTGGCATGCTTGCCGGCGACGACGAACCGCGCCGCCTCGGGATTGAGGAACATGTTGGTTTCGGCGGCCGCCGTCACGTCTCCCCCCACGGAGATTGCGCCGCCGCAACAGACCAGCCCGGCCAGGGACTCAAGAAAATCGGGAGCCCGCTCGGCAGCCGCAATGACATTCCCGAGCGGACCGAGCGTCAGCAGGGTGATCTCATGGGGATGGGCCCGCACCAGATCGACCAGCACTTTGACGGAATCGTGGGGGTTGTGGAGTTGCGCGGCGGGGAACTCAATGTCACCGAGGCCGGTTGGACCGTGCAACTCGCCCAGTAAGGGTTCGAAGACGTTGGGGGAGGCGTCGACAAGCTGCGCAGGGCCGCGGGCGGAACCAAGCCGGGGCCACTTGGGGGGATCGAGATGCGCGACGATCGCCTGGACATTACGGGTGGCGACCGAACCGGTGACGCAGCCCGCGCACGGCGTGAGAGCCAGCACGTCCAGGCTGGGATCGAGCAGCGCCAGCACGGCGGCGAG
>JAPLOC010000633.1:0-1853 GCA_026692825.1 Planctomycetota bacterium
CTGCCGACTTGGAACCATGTAACCCTTGATGAAGATGGGCTTTTCCTTCATCTCGATGACCGCCGGGGGGAGCAACACGTCATTCCCCTCAATCGTCATTTCCTGTTTCGACAGCCACGAAAACGTCACCCGCTCGTGTCCCTCGGGAACTTCGGTCGCGTAGGTGAACCCATGATAACCCCCCGCCCCCAAAGTCAGCGCCAACGACAAACCCAACCCCAACTTCGCGATCAGAGCCCCACCAAGCGCCCCTTCGGACCGCCGAATCTGCCACATCGCCAGCAGACCGCACAAACTTCCGATGATGCCAATCGCCAGCGCGGGAACTCCCAGGAATCCCGCGATGGCACAAATCCCCAAAAACATTGAGATCGGGGCCAACGGGGGAACGGGTCGGTAGGCAAATTCCTCCATCGCCTTGGCATCGACGTGCGACTTCGCCACCAACTCGGAATCCTCGAACAACGACTTGGATTTCGGCAGTTCCGCCTCGACAACGGGAGTTTCGACGTTTTGCTCGCTCATGAGGACCACAGGCATCAGAATCACCTTCCGCGACTTGAGTTCCTCACCCACATGGGCTGAGGAAACAACTGTCCGTAGAATACCACGACCGGGCGTTGAATCCAGCCCTGTTTGCGATTCAATCCGAGTCCGCCTCGAATTCCCGCAGCCAGCGCTCGAGTTCTTCCAGCGCCAGTTCTGGTCGATCGTCCAGTTTCCACAACTCGGACAGATCCCCAAATTCTCGCAACCAGAACGCCAGATCACTGTCGACCGTTGGTTTGTCACCCGGCGAAGACCGCGAAGCGCTGCCCCGTGGTGTTCGCCGACCATGGGCCGATACGCGTCCCGAGCCGGGGGCGTTGGCTGGACTTTGCGATTTCGATGGTTTCGCCGCAGTTCCGGAAGGAGAGATTCCCGTTTCCGGTGCCCCCTCTGTTTGTTCGACAGTTGGCATTTGCGTGGGAGTTTTGGCCTCGGGCCAGCCCCGCCGGGTTTCGCGTGATAATTCTTCCAGTCCCGCGGACTGCAGATCCCCAAAGTAGTTCGCCCACAACGCGGCCTCTTCCGGGGTCAATCCGTCGACCGGCTTGGCGTCATCCGACTTCGCCGTGGTCGCGGATGGTTCCTTTCGACGTCGCAGCTCCTCCAGGAAATCGCGACTTTCCAGAAACTGCGCTCCCACCCGCCGGGCACCGCGCTGCAATTCGCGGTCACTCGATACCAGTGTCACATGCCGGGGAGCCTGATGCGCCTCCAGCCATTTCGTGATCACCACGTCGGCGTCCCCTTCGGGCCGGGCGAAGATCACCCGCAGTCCCGCGTAGATCGTGCGATGCGGGCGATCGACCGTCGGATCGCGGGCGTCGAAAATCACCGTCGCCCGGGCCCGCTCGGCGAGTGTCAGCTTTTCCGCCACCTCGCGCAGCAGTCGCTCACGGCGACGCTGCATCTCTCCCTGCCGATAACGCGTCAGGGCCAGTCCCGCCGCATGCAGCAGGTTGTACCCGTCGATCAGCAGGAAGCGTGCGCCCACGACCGTTCACGCCGACCCTTTCTTCTTGTACGGAGAACAGCCAAACCGCAGCGCCGACTCTTCGTCGGCAAACAGCAGAATGTCGTCGGGAATCGTCTCCCAGCGGGTGCGATTCGGTTCGAATTTGTTAGTCGACTGACGCCCCACAAATTCGGGAATCATTTCGTGTTCGCAATACTGACAGCGCGCGAGCAGCCGGACTTCTTCCGAAATGATCAGAAAGTGCGACTTGAGGTAGCGCTGTTCGGAAGCCAGACCCGTGACGCACTTGGTGTTCTCGCAAGCCATGGTACCCTTGGTGTAGGGACGGTGC
>JAPLOC010000633.1:1942-4470 GCA_026692825.1 Planctomycetota bacterium
GGGACGGTGCTTCTTTGTCGGCGCGGGGCCGGCCAGTAGTTCGGGGCGGATCTTCAACAGCGCGGCGATCAGTGCCATTCGCACCGGTACGCCGTACGCAGCCTGTTTGAAGTACACCGCCCGCTCGTCGTTGTCGAGGTCGTACCCAAGTTCTTCGACCCGGGGGAGAGGATGCATGACGCTGCTGGATTTGTACCGGCGATCTTTCAAAAACGCCGCGTCAATCACCGGATACGACGAATCGACCACGGTACCGTCGGCGAGCCGTTCGCGCTGCAAGCGGGTGACGTAACAGGCGTCGATCTTGGCGAGCGCGTTGGGAGGAAGCCGAACGCCCAGAATTTCCGAGCCTTTTTCCGGGACATCGGAAAACAGCGACCTCTGGTGCGGCTTTTCCGGCGTCACATAGACTGCGTCCACTGGAAATTTGTCTCCACGGGCCTTCACCACCTCGTCGTTGGTGAGCGGAGTGCAATCGTAATCGCGGAGCAGCCGGCGGGTGACATGCTCGGGCAGTCCGAATCCCTCTGCGGGCATCGGTATGATGCGGGCACCGAACCGGGCGAGTCCATAAACCAGTGAATGAACCGTACGTCCGTTGCGCAAATCGCCCCAGAGCAGCACATTCAGATCGCGCAACGTTCCCTTCTCGCGTTGCAGGGTGTAGAGGTCGCACAACGTCTGTGTCGGGTGTTCGTGACCACCATCCCCCGCGTTGATGATCGGCACATCGGCATAGTCAGCGGCGACGCGGACCGCTCCTTCGCACGGGTGGCGGATCGCGATCACGTCGGCGTAGTTCTGCAACACGCGGACGGTGTCGGCGATGGTCTCACCTTTTGCCGCCGACGTGGTTTTCGGGTCGGCCGACGACAAAATCTGTCCCCCCAGTCGATACATCGCCGACTCGAAGGAAAACCGCGTGCGGGTACTCGCCTCGTAGAACAATGTCGCGAGAATAAAATCCCCAGCCAGGTTTTTCCGACCACGAATGCGGTGTGGAGTCTCCGTGGTTGCCAGATCATTGAGGAATTCGTCCGCCAACCGGAAGATCGCCTGAATTTCTCCCTCAGACAGATCGTCAATCGTGATCAGATGTCGGACCATGTTCGTCGATGGGAATGAGGGGATGTTCAGGCGGCGGCGTCACACTCGGGAATCTGGATTGTCGAGAGGCCCGTTCCACACAGTGCGGTCTGGTGAAAGGACCACACGGGGATCCTGTCGCGACGTCAACCCAGATGAGGAGTATATCGCGTTTCCGCTCGCTTCGCACCCGGTAGTACCACAGTTCCGATTGCGATCTGGCCTCCGTTCGGCAATCATCGCGGTCCGCGTCTTGTGAGAATCCGCTGTAATCTACTTCCGGAGTCGACATGATGGCCCGTTCAACACATACCCGTGTGGGCTTCTTCCTTCTGACCACGTTTGCAACTTCGCTGTGCCTGTCCCTGATCGCACGTGACGGCGACGCCGCCGAGCCATTGAATTGGGTGAAGGTCACGGGGGAAGCGGGGTGGCGACCGCGTGACTCGCAGGGGGAGGCGGTCTTTCGCGACCGTCTCTGGGTTCTGGGAGGTTGGTTCGATTCGTTTCAGGCTCCGCCGCGGGACGTCTGGAGCAGCGCCGACGGCAAGACTTGGAAACAATCCCCCGGGGAAGCTCCCTGGAAACACAGTGACCTGCCGATGACGCTGGTGTTTGGCGATCGGATGTGGCTGATGGGGGGGTGGTACAACGGACGACTCCCGGGACACTCGGCGAGCGCCGAGGTCTGGTCCACACGCGACGGCGAGCAGTGGGAACAGGTGACCGACAAAGCGGGCTGGACGCCCCGCATCGCTGCCGGCGCGGTCGTCTTCCAGGGGAAGATGTGGATTCTGGGAGGGACCGAAAACTATTACTTTGTGACCGATAGCGCCGGCTGGTCTCCCCGGGCGTATCACCAAGCGGTTGTACTCAACGACCGGATGTATGTGATGGGGGGTGGGAATTACGTCCCGAAATACCACGCGGTGAACGACGTCTGGAGTTCCGCCGACGGCAAGACCTGGGTCAAAGAGACGACCGAGGCACCGTGGTCGCCCCGATTGTGGTTTTCGTCCGTCACCTATCGCGACCGAATGTGGGTTTTGGGAGGCTGGTCGAACAATCCCTCGAAAAACTGGGGGGATGTCTGGTATTCGCGGGATGGCAAGTCGTGGTACGAATTGAAAACCGAAACCCGCTGGAAAGAACGCCACGAACACTCGGCGTACGTGTTTCAGGATCGGCTCTGGATCGCGGGGGGACACGCGCAGCCCCTGAGTAGCGAGGTCTGGTCGATCGACATTCCCGCCGAGGCGCTGAAGTAGCGTTGTCGCGCGACGCGCTGGTCGTTTCGCGGCACGGTGTCTGAGCCGTGCCCGTCAGGAAGCCGACACCAACTACCGCTTCGTGACGGGCGCGGCTCTGCGAAAGCCGTTGGTCGTCGCCCGCTTGGTGTAAGAATCCAGAACGTTTCCATCCTCTTTCCGAACCCCTCCAGC
>JAPLOC010000634.1:0-2029 GCA_026692825.1 Planctomycetota bacterium
AGTCAAACGCGGCCGCCAAAGTGTCCGACAGAAATCGAGAACTGAGGTTGCGCTTGTCGGCGCACGGTTGTGAAGAGACCTCAATTTCAAAATGCGTGGGCTTACCCAGCTTGGTCGCCAGAAGTTCCCGAAGTCGGGAGGTCGCGGGGGTATATCGATGGACCAAATCGGGGGTGATCATCGTCCCGAGATCGTCGGCCAGGTATGCCAGGGCGTCGAACGATGACTGGCAGGCTCGAACGGGGTCGACCAATAAAACTGGCTTTCGCGCTCGACAGGCGAATTCGACGGGAGCGATCGAAAACCAAGCCGAATCGAGAACGACCACCGCCTGGATTGTAGGACGGGAGACCAAGTCGCTCACCGAGTGGGCGAGTTCGCACTCGAATTCGTCGCAAACTGCGGTCGCCCGGCTGCCGACGGGGGTGAACAGCGCGCGGACCGCCACCCGCCCCCCCTGGCGAAGAATCGCCGGGCGGTAGCGCGAGTCCCATTCGGGCCCCAAGCCAATCAAGCCAATGTCGAGCATTCGAACGAGTAGAACGTGCGAAATGAGTCGGCGAAGTGATGGTGGCGAACGCCTGCAGACACCGAAAATTCCGTCTCCCGGGGAACGCTCACGGCCGCTCTGTGGCTCCGCGCCGACGAATTCCTCGGGACGAGTCGGACAGTCGAACCGAAAGCCGGGCCGACGTTCGGGCATCATAGCGGCAGATCGCAAGTGGGGGAATGAGTCGCGCGCCCTTGCGGGTTGCCCACCGATGCGTAATACAATGTCCGATTCTTTCCGAAGGCGGTCGCATTCGGATGACTTTTCCCGTCGGCTCCCCCCGCGTACGCCATGGTTCTACCCGCAACCAAAATTTCCCCGCCAACGGGTGCCAACGTGCCCCCGTCCTCGCCGCCAGCCGTGTCGGGTTACTCCATCGCGGGAGTTTCCGGTTTCGGGTCTGCCGGGCCGATTTATGCTGGATGACGGGGCTGGCCGACTCTCAACGAGATCTCGCCAACGCCGCCCGCGACGCCGCGACCCTCGCCAAACTGCACAATATCAATCTGTCCCCCGTCCTGGACGGCGGATCGGTCGCTGGAATCGTCTTCCAGGTACTTGCGCCGGGATCTTCGGAGACGCTGGCGGACAAAATCACGGGTTGGCCCTTCGAACCGCGCCAGGCGGCGGAAATCGCGCTGGCAGTTTGCATCGGATTGCGGGGACCGCACGACAAGGGGGTGGCACACTGCGAGATTCATCCCGGGAATATCGAATGGGGCACTGACAGTACCGTGACGCTGTGTCGTTTCGCGCTCGCTCCCGTCCCGGTTCCTGAAAACGACCCGAGTCGGCTTCCGGCCGTCGCCTACTGGGCACCCGAACGCCTGGTCGCCAATACCGCCCACAGCGACCTGTCACTCGATGTCTACGCGATCGGCGTACTGCTGTATCAACTCCTGACGGGGCGGGTTCCGTTCGTGGGGGGCTCGTATGCCGAATTGGGACGGCAGATCCTGAAACACGAACCACTGAGACCGACTCAGCTCAACGCCCAAATCCCCAAGCCGCTCGAGCGAATTGTACTGAACTGCCTCGCCCGCGATCCCCACCAGCGGTACGAGTCGGCCCAATTACTGGGGGACGATCTCAAGCGGTTTCTGAACGGAGAATTGATCCACATGCGGGGACCGGGATTGGTCCGCCGGGTGTACAAAGCAATTCTGCGCCGTCCGATCCAGTTCCTGACTCCCGTCGTGCTGCTGATCGCGAGCTTGGTGTGGGGCTCGGACGGTTGGCGGCGCTGGGAAGAGTTGGACCCCAAATACCAGGAACTGGCGCACAAAAAACTGGTCGCCGACATGCGGGCCAAGATCAACGAAGAGACCCTGGGCGAAGCGCTCACGACGCAATACCACCTGTTGGAGTTTCTCTCGGACGAAGACTTCGCGCACTATTCGGAACTCGAACCGCTGCGTAAACGCGTTCTCAGTGACGTGGCCGAATTCAATTCGACATTGCAGAATCGGGTCGGGGAGT
>JAPLOC010000634.1:2050-2950 GCA_026692825.1 Planctomycetota bacterium
TGAGGATCCCAATCTCGGTCGTTCCAAACTGGTCACCGCGACCCTGCACCGGATTACCGGAGATTCGTCCGCCGCGCTGGCGGATTACTACAGCGCCCTGCGAGCGCTGCAATTCAAGCGTCAGCCGCTCGAAACCGAAGAGGGGACACCCAGCGGAGGGGGCAAGATCAACGAACTGTTGACGCGGGTGAATCGTGGCGAAGGACTGCTGCATCTCCCTTCGGAACGGCCGATGAACTCCATCGCCTGTTTCGAAGCGGCGATGAGTGAGTTTCAACTCGTCGAGGAGGCCGGGGGGCAATCGCCCCGGCTGGAATTGGAAAAGGCCAGAGTCCTCAGTGAACGGTCAGTGGCGAAACGTCTGGTTGGCCAGAACAGCGGAGCCCGGGAAGACGCCAACCTGGCCCTGGAAACGCTGAATGCGATACCGGCGGATAAACTCGAACTCTCGACGGTTGAGGATTTGCGGTCCCGGATGCTGTTTCGACGTGGACAAATTCGGAGAGCGCTCACTGAGTTCGAACCGGCGATCGCCGACTTTGAGGCCGCGCTCCAGCAGTTGGAATCGATTGGCCAGCGGCCGGAAAACGACATGGACCTTCGTCCGAGAATCGCCGAAACCCATGCGGAAATCGGCAAGACGCTGCTCGACGCGGGACAGGTCGACAGCGGTCGCGCGAAACTGGAGCAGGTGGCGGTGGAATGGCGGGGATTGACCGAGCGCTATCCCCGCGCGTGGCGCTTCCATGAAAAGATCGCGGAGGTCTACGAGCGCTTGGGGCAAACCGAATTGGCCGATGCGGCCCGGGCGAAGGCGAAAGAACACAAACCGTTACCGAAGGTGTCGGAAGGTTCTGCCTCTGAGCATCCGGGAGCGGGTGGTTTTCCAGGAGCGCACCC
>JAPLOC010000635.1:0-5781 GCA_026692825.1 Planctomycetota bacterium
GAACGGCAGTCCGCCGCGCCGCGCCAGGCACTGCCCCCGCGGAACACGCGGTCCGAGCCGGCTGCGGCGCCATTCGGATCGACGCCCCCCTGCAATTGTTCGGCATACCAATCGTTCGTCCACTCCCAAACCAAGCCATGCATGTCGCACAGTTGCCACGCATTCGGCTTCTTCAATCCGACCGGGTGAAGTTTTTCATTCGAATTCGCCGCATACCATGCGTAATCGCCGAGCCGCTTCTCATCGTCTCCAAAGCAATAGCGCGTCGTCGACCCGGCGCGACAGGCGTACTCCCATTGGGCTTCGGTCGGGAGATCCAGAATCCAGCCGGTCGACATTACCATTGATCGTCGAAACTCGTCCGTGAGTTTCTGGCAAAACTCTTTGGCGGCATTCCAAGTCAGATTCGATGCAGGAAATCGACTTTCGTCCGCGTTCCCTCGAACACCCGAGACGTCCCTTCCAGTCAAAAAGTCCCACATGCCACGAGTGACTGGTGTTTCAAGCATCCAGAAACCGTGCGACAGTGTGACGTTGACCGGCCCCACGTCTGAATCTCGCCCGACTTCATCCAACGGACTTCCCATCCGAAACGGCTTCGAAGTCGGAGGACACCAGCGGAACGGAAACTCGACTCCCTTCCACGGCACAACCAACCGGTCCCCCGCGCTGGTTCCCTCACGAAACAACACCGGCCGGGAACCGTCGACCGGCACGGAGTTCCGTGCCAGATCACCGACTGGTTCCACTTCCTTTTGATGTCGAACGTCCACCAGGGATGTCGCCGCATCCCGAACGGCAGCCTTCCCGAACGACCGCCCGTTTTCCGGAAGCGGCTGAATTCCCGCCGCAAAAAACGGAGCCAGTTCCCGCGCGACCTCTCCAGGACTCTGGAATCGATCGTTGGGTGACTTCGCCATCATTCGTGTGACGATTCGTTCCAGATCCTCGGGAATCTCGCTTCGGGATTGTCGAACGAAGGGCGGCACCTGATTGGCGTGGGCATAGATGATCGCAAGGGGTTTTTTTAAATGCGCGAATGGTTCGTGTCCCGTCAACAGAAAGTACAGGGTACATCCCAGACTGTAGATGTCGGCCCGACTGTCAACATCCGCTGAATCGGCGATTTGCTCGGGAGCCATGTAATGCGGCGTCCCAATCGTGGAAGTTCCCGTCAAGTTCGGGTCGCTGTACGACTCGCTCGCCGCCTTGGCGAGTCCAAAGTCGAGGATCTTCACCAGCGGCTGGTTGAGCTTATGGGCCAACATCAGATTGCTCGGTTTGATATCCCGATGGAAGACATTTCTTTCCGACGCGTGCTGCAAACCGGCCGCCGCCTGATGGATGTAGTGACACGCGTTGGCGACCGGAACTATTCCATGCCGCTGGACCAGTTTCTCCAAGTCCGTTCCCTCCACGTATTCCATCGCGAAGCCGAGCAACCCGTCGAATTGCGGTGCATGGTACGCGGTCACGATATTCGGATGATTGAGTTGTGCCACCGCGTCGATTTCTCGTTGAAATCGCTTGAGCGCATTCGCATCTTCCAGCAGCGATTTGTTCATCGCTTCAGCTTGCGATTCCGCACCAGGTACACCACCCCCATACCGCCGCCCCCAGTCGGCGGATGACCTCGTAATCCGGACTATTGCGAAGCCCCGCGGGAATATCGTCAATATCGTCGGGCGGAGAGGGTGACCGAGACATGGCGTGTCCGTGAAATGTTGCGGATTTCAAAGTGGCCAGGGGAGATCGCATTCCCCGGACGGGCCGCGTCGGCCGAGACCCGTGGAGATAATCCTACGGGAATGGCCCGGAGAAATCAGCGGAGCGGGACAGCGCGAGTCAAAACAGGGGGTGCCCCGTCGTATTTCTCTCTCCCTCGCTGCCACCGTGCGACGGCGGTTTCATTTCGCGACGGACGGCTCGCCTGGGAGTACGCGCCAACCCAGAGTGCGTCGAAAGACAAAGATCGCACAGCGGGCCGCGCACTCCGAGAGTGCGGGCTGCGTAGGCGTCTTTCTCTGAAAGACTGCCCCGATGTGCGAACATCGTTACGACAACGCACTGGGGACTGCCCAGAACTCACATCAAAGCCTCGCACCTCCGGCGACGTTTCGAAGAACCGCAGTTCATGGGGCGGCTGTCTGGGTGCGAACTGGCTCAACGATGGAGATTTTGCGATCCCCCGCCACGTTCTCTAGGACTTGCACTTGTCCCTTTGGCCAGTGGATTTCGATGTCGTCGACCTGTGTCGCGTCACGAATTCCAAAATGCAGGGTGCGGTCACTGGTCGAAGCGTAGCTGCTCCCTCCTTTGACGAGATGGAGCTGTTGTCCCGAAGACGTTTTTACTTTGACAAACGCCCCAATCGCGTCGCGGTTGCTCTCGCGACCAATCAGGTGAATGGCGATCCAGTGATTGGTATCCGGGGTTTCGTTGGCGAGAACCGCAACCGGATCGTTGATATTCGAGAGGACGGCGTCGACCCGCCCGTCTCCATCAAGATCACCGACCGCGAGTCCGCGTCCCCGATGTTTGGACGCGAGATAGTCGCCGGCGACCGGGGCGACGTTTTGAAAGCGTTTACCCGCCAGGTTCTCCAGCAACAGCGGCAACTGCGCAACCTCGGAGTTGGCGGGAAATCGGATCACATGTCCATTGGAAACCAAAGCGTCCTCGTCGCCGTCGCGATCCAAGTCGAAAAACGCGGTCCCCCACCCGACATAGATCCCCCCCACGTTGGTGATTCCGGTCATCTGACTGACGTGGGTGAAAAAGATATCCCCCGGATTCTTGCCGTTCTTTTCCTGCCGATAGAGGGCGATGCTCTCCCGTTCGTAATTCGCCACCCAGATATCGGGACGTCCGTCGATGTTGAAGTCGACAATGTCTACCCCCATGCTGCCGTCGGGAATCCCTCGGTCCGAGAGCGCAGTTCCACTTCTCAGGGCGATTTCGGTCAGATGTCCCGCGTCGTTTATGTAGAAGAAATTCGGGACCGTATCGTTTCCAATATAGACGTCGATATCGCCATCGAGATCGACATCGGCGGCGACAACCCCCAATCCCTTGTCCTGCCCATCATCGTCCGGGCCAGACTGTCGCAGGCCCCACTCGACCGATCCGTCGCGAAACGTTCCGTCCCCGTTGCTGAAATACAGGGTGTCCGGCAATCCCTTGAACCAGCGAGGAGAACAGATCTCGCGCGGCTCGTTCTTTTCCGAGGGGCTGGTGCAGTGTCGATCGTTGGTGGGGGACCAGTCGACGTAATGGGCGATGTACAAGTCGAGATCCCCATCGCCATTGAAGTCGGCCCAGGCGGCGCTGCTGCTCCACAGGGTGTCGGTCAACTGAGCGGCGGCGGTTTGCTCCGTGAATGTGCCATCCCCCTGATTATGGAACAGTGTCAGCCCTCCGTACCCAGTGATCAAGAGGTCAGGAAACCCATCGGCGTCAAAGTCGGCTGCGGCTGCACCGTGACTGTAGTGGCCGACGGTGTTGAGTCCGGCGAAAGCGGTAACATTGACAAAATTCCAGGTATCGACATTGCGGAACAGGGCTCCTGGTAATCCGAGCGGCACATAGTCGGTGGAGTAGCCTCCTCCGCCGGGGAAGAACAGATCATTACGACCATCGAGATCAAAATCGCAGAGCGCGACCCCTCCCCCCAGGGATTCCAGGATCGCAAAATGTCCTGCTTCCTGGCCGTCGTGATAAGCGAAGTCGACGCCGGCGTTCGCGGCGCACTCGCGGAATCGCGCCAGAGTGGTTAGCTCCTTGGTCGGATTTCGGCGGGCATCGGACGACTTGCTTGTTGTGCTGCCAGCCGATCCCGAATTCGACGGTTGATCGGAAGATTTTTTCCCAGACTCGGGAGCGGGAGTATTGGCTGGTCCATCATTGCACGCAGGTAGAGCGAGCAGGAGGAGGAGCAGCAGGCGGGGAGCGGGAGGATGCGACAAGCCGAGACCTGGAGAGAGGTTGCGAGGAAATTCGTGTGGAGAAAATCGAGCGGATGGCGTATTCTGTGATGGGTTGAGGAAGTCGATCAAGTCGCTTCAGCCGGTGATTACGCGGGAAAATGAAAAATTTCTAGAATTTCCCGCGAATTGTGATTTGACTGGCGTAATAAAAACGTATAGGAATAACAACGTCGGATTTCAATCTCTGCATTTGCGCCATTCAGGTGCGAAATTTGTCACCACCAATCGGTGGTTTTTTGTTCACTTCCGGTTCCTTCGTTTCTCCCAAAGGAGTGTGCGTATGAAGTGTCTTGCCAAGCGAACGTCGCGTCGCGCCTTCACGTTGATTGAGTTGCTGGTCGTCATTGCCATCATCGGAATCCTTGTCGCTCTGTTGCTTCCGGCCGTCCAGCAGGCCCGCGAAGCGGCTCGTCGTACGCAGTGCAAAAACAACCTGAAGCAATACGGGTTGGCGATTCACAACTACCACGATGCGTACAGCATGCTGCCCAACGGTGGAAGCCGAAGCCCCGGCGGTACCGGCAACTGGGTGACCGACGTTCACCCGGCGATCGGTTGGCAGGTGCGCGTCCTGCCGTTCCTCGATCAGACCCCGTTGTACAACCAGCTCAACATGCGGCTGTGGTATGATGGAACCAACGGCTACGCCTACCAGCGTCCGTTCGCTGACGGTGTCGTCGGTTGGCGTCATCAGGTTCCGTACGCCCGTTGCCCCAGCGACAACTCGCTCGCGATGGACAACGAAGCGGCTCAGTCGAGCTACTCGGGTTCGATGGGATCTCAGTCGACCCCGTCTGCCGGTGGAGCTGCTTGCGAACCGTACCAGCAGTTCATGCAGCAGGGCATGGCCCACGGCAACCCCGGTCACGGCGGTTGGTCGAAGGACAGCACCTCGGGTTTGTTCTCGCGGTCCTGCCCCTGTGAGCTCAACATCAGCGACATTACGGACGGTCAGTCGAACGTGATCATGGTTGGTGAAATGCTCGGAAAATGCCATGACCACACGGGTGGTGGCTGGTGGCACTTCAACAACTTCGGGAATGCTCACTCGTCGACGGTCGCCCCGATCAATGAGCTGACCACCTGCAACCAGGTCTCGGCCGGCCGGATCACGAACACCGCCTGCACGAACAAGAACAACTGGAACTACAGTTGGGGATTCAAGTCGAACCACACCGGCGGTGCCCACTTCCTGTTCGCTGACGCGACGGTTCGCTTCCTGTCGGAGAATATCAACCACATCACCTACCAGCGGCTCGGTGGTCGGTCTGACGGTCAGACGGTCGCCGATTACTAATCGGTCGGCTCACGACGCAGGGTTGTGTCGTACTCTCTGTTGAGTTTGACGAGGAGGTCGTAACTGCGACCTCCTCGTTCTTTTTATGGCTTTGGATACTTGTTGGAGCCCTGTTTCTCAGATATCCTCAGCCGGATTCACCCGTTGTCGGACACGACCCTGTGCCTTTTGGGGTCGGGTTGGTGTGTTTACTTTTGGTTCTCGTGCTTCCAGGAATTTTCACCATGCGTCGGATTTGCTGCGCTCTCGGATTGTTGGTCTCTTTGACGTTGACTGGTTGTGGCGAATCAGGCCCTGTTCTGGTCGAAGCGGGGGGGAAAGTCACGTATAACAACGCTCCCGTCGCGAACGCGACCGTTCGTTTTCTTCCCGCCGATGGTTCGAAAAAGGACTCGCCGTTCGGAATGGGGACGACTGATAAGGACGGGAACTTTGAATTGAAAGTCCGTGGCGACAAGGGAGTTCCTGAAGGCGTTTACGATGTCACCGTGACCAAAC
>JAPLOC010000635.1:5835-7239 GCA_026692825.1 Planctomycetota bacterium
GCGGTCGAGGACTCAGGGGACGAACACACAGCCCCAGAAGCCCAAGTCGCGGATCCCGGAAAAGTATGGCGAAACGACCACCAGCGGGTTCAAATTCACCATCAAGAAGGGTGATGCGAATAACAAGAAGCTCGACCTTCCCCTGGCTGACTAGTGCCGGCTGAAGTTCGCGGCGCGAGATTCGCATGAGGATTTAACGACCCGAGCCGTCACAACGGCCTCGGGTCGTTTTTTTTCAGTTCATGAACGGAATCGTTGAGCGAAAGCTGGTGGGGACACTGTCCCCCCCAGACCACCCCTGGGAATTTGAGACAGGGGTCCAGTGTCCAATGGTGTTTGAGTCATTGGGAGAAGAATCCAACCGACCACGTTCGTAGACGTTCGCACGGCCGATTCGCAGCGCACACTGGCCGCGGCACCATCAAAATGTCTCAATGCGGACCGCGCGGAGTAGAGCCGGTACGCGGGCCGTTGAATTTTTAGACAGGATGAAGAGGATGGACAGGATTGCTGAGGCGACTGTCGAACGTGGGGATTGGGAGTTTTTCGATTTCAACCACTGATCCAGAGAGTAGGAATGGCGCGCAACTCCATCCTGTTCATCCCTTTCATCCACTTCATCCTGTCAAATTCTTTCCGTCAATCGTACGCACTCGCAGAGCCGCACAAACACGTTCTACAGTTCGGGCAGAATTTTTCGACGGCCCGCTTCAAGGCGAGCATCACCCGAATCCCAACCACAATGTCCATAGACGCTCGCACGGCCGATTCGCTGCGCTCACTGGCAGTTGTTTCCATTTCCTGGTCTCCCTCGAAATTCAGGTGATTGATGAACCCGCCTCCACAGCCCCTCGCGTCTCCGACCCCTATTGAAACCGGGAACGGATTATCACGACTGCGGGTCTGCGCCTTCGAAAGTCGGAAAGGTGCCGATTTGCGGGCGTTGATCGAACGCATGGGGGGGATCGCGACGATCGCTCCGTCCATGCGCGAGATTCCCCTCACCGACAATCCTCTCGCACTGGCATTTGGTGAGCGGCTGCTGGCAGGCAACATCGATGTCATGGTTTTTCTCACGGGCGTCGGGGCGCGGGCGCTCGCAGATGTCCTTCAGACGCAGTACGCGCTCCCGGACGTCATCGCGGCCTTGAATCAGCGTGTGATCGTGGTCCGCGGTCCCAAGCCGGCCGTGGTTTTGCGCGAGTGGGGAGTCAAGATCGACGTCCAGGTTCCCGAACCGAACACCTGGCGCGATCTGTTGCGGGCGGTGGAACACGCAATTCCCCTTGCCGGCAAGCTGATTGCCGTCCAGGAATATGGCATTCCGAACGAAGATCTCTATGCGGGACTCCGCGCGCTCGGCGGAACAGTTCTCCCGGTACCGGTCTATCGGTGGGAATTGCC
>JAPLOC010000635.1:7252-11913 GCA_026692825.1 Planctomycetota bacterium
CACGACTCCGCTGCGAAATGCGGTTCGATCCACTGTCGCCGGTGACTTTGACCTCTTGATGTTCACCAGTGCCCAGCAACTGCGGAATGTCCTCAACATCGCGGACGAAGAAGGAGGACGGGAGGCGTGGCTCGCCGCCGCCAGGAGGTGTGTTGTTGTCAGTATTGGACCGACGGCGACCGAAACCCTCGTCGCGGAGGGACTTCCCCCGGATATCGAGCCGGAGCATCCGAAAATGGGCCATATGGTGGTGGCAGCAGGTAAACAGGCCCGGGGGTTGCTGGCAGTGGCGAAAAACCGAGGGGGTTAAGCCGTGTCGTGCGGAAACTCCGTGTGTCACGATTGCCAGCGGCGTCACAGCGTGTTCGGGGGCTGTTTGGACGTCGATCATTCCATCAAAATGTCGGATGTCCCGCACACGAATCAGGATTTTGCGTCCCTGGATCTTACGAATACGCGTGCGCCAACTACTGGGACCGCGCGACACGGATCACGGTCTGGAAAGCTCGCCGGAATTGTGTCCCATGTAGTGTTGACGATCCGTGGTGCCTGCGGTTGGGCTGGCAGGTTCGGCTGACGCGCTGCACAATGGGGCGATCATGCCTGCCCAGACCCTGCCTGCTGTCGACTTGCGTCTCTGCACTGTGTGCGGAGATTGTGTCGTATGTTGCCCGGTGGATTGCCTGCGAATCGATCGAAGCGGCGCGGTTGTGGTGACTCCCCATAAGTGCGTCAGTTGTGCGGTATGCGCGGCAGTCTGTCCGGTGGACGCAATTGCGATGTCACCTCAGGACTGGTAAAACCAACGCCGGGCGGTTGGCCGATCGGGCGGCACCGCTTCCCGAATCTGCCCGTCCTGCTACGAACCGCGTTGGAGCCCCATGAGTTCCGCCCCGCTGAGTGAATCCCAGGTCCGCGACTGTCTGCGCGGCGTGAATGATCCGGAAATCGGTCGGTCTTTGGTCGACTTGGGGATGCTGAAGGGCGTCCGAACCAGCTCGGACGGAGGGACGGCAGTCACCATCAAGTTGCCGACCCCCGGCCTACCCTGCGCCCGAACGTATTGCCGAACTCGTCAAGGGGGCCATCTCTCGGCTGATTCCCGCGAGTGGTTCCGTAACGGTTGATTTCGTCTGGGAAGTCGCCGGAAGGGGGCGTCGGCAAAAGCACGATGGCCGCTTCGTTGGCCGTCGGCCTGCAACGCGCCGGTGCGAAAGTCGGAATCATGGATGCCGACATCTACGGTCCGAGCGTGCCGCACCTTTTTGGCGTCAAAGGGCGACCGCACATTGTCGAAGAAAAAGGACCCGAGGGGCAGATCATCCAGCGCATGGATCCGATCGAGGCCGACGGTGTCAAAATCATGTCGATCGGGTTTCTGGTCGGTCCCGATGAACCGGTGATTGTCCGTGGACCGATTCTGCATCGCACCATCGAACAATTCCTGAGGCAAACCGCCTGGGGCGAACTCGATTACCTCATCATCGACCTTCCTCCAGGAACCGGCGACATCGCGCTCACTCTGTCGCAATTGCTGGGACTGGCGGGGGCCGTGGTGGTTTGCACTCCGCAGCAACTCGCGTTGATCGACGCGGTCAAAGCGATCAACATGTTCCGCAAGGTGAAGATTCCCGTGCTGGGGCTGGTCGAGAATATGACCGGCGAGATCTTCGGTCGTGGCGGAGCGAAACAGAAGGCCGCCGAGATGGGGGTTCCCTTTCTGGGTGAAGTTCCCATCAACGCGAAGATTCGCGAACTGGGGGACGCGGGGCGAATTCGCGCCGCGTTCGACGCCGACAGTCCGGCATTGGCTCCCTTGCAGCACGTTTGCGAACAGGCCGCGATGCAGATCGCGAAATCGCTGCTGGAAACGCCCAAGATGCCCTCGCTCGAGATTTTGTAACCCGACCAATCGCCTGACGCAGGAGGCGCTCATGCCGCAGTTCGACCTGAATTTCACTTGGGGGGGCGGCGCGCCCCTCGATCAGCACCCTGCGCGGCGGGCGCTGCCTTCGGTCGGCCGACTGCTGGTCGTCTTGGGAACGATCGCTGCGTTCCTGTGCGCGGTGGCACCTCGATTCGCGCAGGCACAGTCCAAAGACAAGCTCGCTGTCGCCCGCGACAAGATGGTCTCGATTTATCTCGCGCAAGAGGGAATCAAGAATCCGCGTGTTCTCGACGTGATGCGGCAGGTGCCCCGGCATCTGTTCGTCCCCCAAGCGCAACGGTCCGGAGCCTATTTCGACCAGGCGCTCCCCATCGGCCACAAACAGACGATTTCGCCCCCCTACATCGTCGCCTACATGACCGAGATGCTCGATCCCCAACGGTTCTGGCGGGACTGGTCAAAGAAGTCTACACGATTGAAATCGTAGAGCCGTTGGGTAAGACGGCGGCCAAGGTTCTGTCGGATCTCAAATACGAAAATGTGAATCCCCGAATCGGTGACGGCTATCTCGGTTGGCCCGAGAAAGCCCCGTTTGACAAAATCATCGTCACCTGTTCGCCGGAAGACATTCCCAAGCCCCTGGTCGAGCAGTTGCGAGAAGGGGGGCGAATGATCATTCCAATTGGCGAACGTTACGATCAGGCGTTTTACTTGCTGGAAAAGAAGGACGGGGAACTCGTTCGCAAGAAGTTGCTTCCGGTTTTGTTTGTCCCGATGACCGGTGATTCGGAAGACAATCGCAAAGTACAGCCCGATCCGACCCGCCCGACGATTCGCTACGGCGGCTTCGAGGCTGAGAACGACGGGATCGCCGAGAACTGGTATTACCAGCGTCAGCTCACCCGCGCGACCGACGGCGCTCCCGAGGGACAGGCTTATATCCGCTTTGAGAATGTCGATCCCGGACGCGGCGCGCAGATGCTGCAGGGGATGGGGGTCGATGGATCAAAAGTGTCAGCGTTGCAGTTCAGTCTGCGGGTCCGAACCAAGGGGGTGAAACTGGGAGAACGCCCGGATGAACGCCCCGCGCTGCGGGTTCATTTCTACGACGTCGACCGTCGCGAGCTCCCCTCGGACGGAGTCGGTCCGTGGGATGGAACATTCGACTGGAAACGCGTTTCGAAACTGGTGCATGTTCCACCGAAGGCCCGCGAGGCGATCGTGCGGATCGGCCTCAATGGCGGAACGGGGGAATTGTCGGTGGATGATGTGCAAATGAAGGCGGTTCCGCGGTGACTACCACGAATTCTGTCGATGTTCCTCGCGTCTCGAATGCTCCGGGCGACCCCGCGACATTGCTGAACCTCGCCCGGACGGGTTGCGTCTGGTTTGAAATGCCCGGGCGGACGCATATCGAGCTGAGGGGTGCCGACCGGGCGAAGTTTCTGCACAACTTCTGCACGAACGACATCAAAGGGCTGTCGACGGGTAACGGCTGCGAAGCGTTCATCACTTCGATCCAGGGGAAGATCCTGGGGCACGTGTTCGTCTACGCCGAGCCAGACGTGTTGGCTCTGGCGAGCGTACCCGGGGCACCTGTCACGGTACCAGATCACCGAAGAGGTCACATTTCAGGATCGGACCTCCGACTGGAACAGCCTGCATCTGGTTGGCCCCACCGCCGCGAGAGTGTTACCACAAATCCTGGGTGGCCCCGTACCGGCATTTCCGGACGTCGATCTCGGGAATACGGTGGTCGCGTTCGAGGGGGGTGAGGCGCGCATTCGCCGGAATGACTGGCTGGGCCTTCCCGGGTTCGAAATCACGGTCGATGCGGTCGCGGCCGCGGGTCTCGTCCAGCGACTGCTCCCGTGCGCTCCCCAGGCGGGAAGTGAGGTCTTTGAGTTTCTGCGGATCACCGCGGCTTTTCCCTGGTACGGAGTCGACCTCAGTGACGCGAATCTGGCGCAGGAAGCGGCCCGCACCGGGCGGGCCATCAGCTTTCGCAAAGGCTGCTATCTGGGGCAGGAACCGATCGCGCGGATTGACGCGATGGGGCACGTGAACCAGGAAGTGCGCGCGTTGCGGTTGGAAACAAATGTCGCCCCAGTGCCAGGGACCGAGTTGTTTCCGCTCGCGGATCCCTCCAAGAGCGCGGGACGGGTCACCTCGTCGGCCGCCGCGCCGGATGGCTCGGGAGCGGTCTGCCTGGCTTTGGTACGACGGGGGCATGAAAGAAAAGGAACGCGCCTCCTGGTCGGTTCGGGTCCGGAAGCGAATGCGGGGGTCGTGTTGGGGATCGAGTCGGCATGAGTGCGCCGCCGCGCGGGGCGATTGAAGTCGCTGGCCTCACGAAAACCTACCGCCTGGGTGAACCCCGCAGTATTTTCTCGTGGCGGGCGCTTCCCGCGTTGTTGCGATCTCCTGACCCTGGCCGCAGTCTCGATGCTTTGAGCGACGTTTCTTTTTCGATCGCCCCTGGCGAATCGGTCGGACTCATCGGACCGAATGGCACGGGAAAAAGCACCTTGCTGCGGGTACTGACCGGAATCACCGACCCTACCACGGGAACCGTCCGGCACGGCGGGCGGATTGCCGGGGTCCTCGATTTGGGAAGTGGGTTTTACGAAGAACTCAACGCGTATGAAAACACGCTGCTCAATGCGCAATTATTGGGAATGACCCGTCGTGAGGCGCTCGCCAAAATCGACGAGATTTTCCAGTTCGCGGAGTTGAACGACTTTCGGCACGCGCCAATGGGGCAGTTTTCGTT